>NZ_JAMQUS010000030.1:0-57983 GCF_025594995.1 Turicibacter sp. GALT-G1 | reverse complement strand
GCCGGGCGCACATAAAAAATGGAATGCAAATTGCATTCCATTTCTATTATTTATGTTTTACCCATCCAATGGCAACAGCACCTGGTCCACCATGAACCGCAACAACTAATGAAATTGGATAAATCTTAACTTCGTGATTTGGGTAAACTTCTTGTAATTCAGCTTGGACTGTTTTAGCTCCTTCTTCATTACCAATATGCATAACAACTAATTGATAATCATCCGTTAATTTTGCTTCTTTTCCAATTTCAATTAATCGTTTTAATGACTTTTTAAAGGTACGAATTTTCTCAATTGCTTGTAATGTCCCATCCGGTTGCATTTGACAAATTGGCTTAATTTGCAATAAGCTTCCTAAAGCAGCTTCCACATTTGATAAACGTCCACCTTTACGTAAATTCGTTAAATCATTGATGGCAGCATAGAATTGATTATTTTCACGCATCATTTCTAAATAATCAAGAATTTCTTGTACTGAAGCACCTTCTTGTGCTTTTTTAGCCGCATAGACAGCAAACATCCCTTGTGTATAAGTAACTGTGCGTGAATCAAACACATGAATATGTTCTGGATTAACCATTTCTGCGCATGTTTTAGCTGTTTGATGACTTCCACTTAATTGGCTTGAAATATTGATATGAATAATATCCTCATATCCTTGTGCAAATAATGATTCATATAATTCCATCGTTGACCCTGGTGACGGTTGTGATGTCGTTGGTAATCCACTATAGTTTTCACAACGCTCCATAAATTCTTCTGGTGTCATATCAATAAATTCACGGTAAGACTCTGTTCCAAATACAATTGAAATATAGTTTACATGAATATCTAACGCTTTTAATTCTTCAGCAGGAATACATCCTGTGCTATCAGATACGATCGCTATTTTTGCCATATCCTTTTACCTCCCAAATGATGACTATTAAATGTTATATTGATCCGGCATCCAGCAAGCTCCAACTCCACCACGTCCAAAGTGAATCGCCATAACTGGTCCGATTTCATTTCCTACATGTACCTCAACTTGATCTTTACATGCCTCTTCCATTAACGCTTTTAATTCATTTGCACCTTCAACGGCATTCACATGTGTAATACGAACAATTTGCTTTCCTGATTTTGAAACATCTTCACGTAAACGTTCAACAATCCATTTAAAGACACGCTTTTTTGTACGAACTTTATCAAAGACATCTAATTTACCATCTGATAATCCGATAATCGGCTTAATATTTAATAAATTTCCGATACTTGCTGCTGCTTTTGATAAACGCCCTGTACGTACTAATGTATTTAAATCGTCTACATATAAATACATTGGTCCATGAGTTTTATAGAATTCAACTACTTTAATAAGCTCTTCAACGTCTTTCCCTTCTTCTAAAAGTTGGCATACACGTAAAAGAACATTTTCTACTCCTATCGATGCTGTATTCGTATCAATCACTGTAATACGTCCTTCAGCACCTTCTACCATCGTACTAGCAATACGTGCTGAATTAACTGTACCACTCACATGATTTGTACAGAATAACCCTAAAATATAATCATAGTCTTGAAGTAATTTTGTATATAATTGAACAAATTCTTCTGGTGCAGGTTGCGATGTTGAATAGGTAGCTCCTTCATCAATCATACGAAATAATTCTTTATTATTAATTTCCTTTTGTTCAGCATATGCTTTATCATTTACGATAACATTTAGATACCCGTAATAAACATCTGGATAACGGTCTAAATCAGCTGCTGTTAAATTTGTAAGACTGTCTGTTACAATAGCGACTTTCATAATCCACCTCATTATTTTATCTATCAATATTATAGCACATCTTTAATTCACCAAAATGCATGACTTATAAATATCTATCAAAATTAGTTTCAATTTCAAACCTTCTTTATATTTTAATGGAAAAAAGAAAAATGTCAACTTGTTCACCTAGATTCTCTTGATTATAAGTGGTAGGATTCTTTTACATCAAACACCTTTACCTCTTCGTCAATCTGAATATCATTTTAAGAGTTAAATTCAATCATAATCATCTCTACCTCTTTAGACATGAAGTTTTAGAAAAGATGCTTAATTTTTATGTTATAATTAATTCAAACTAGTTGAGGTGATACATTTGGAACGTTATTTAATGGTTGCACAAGATGGTGAACATGAAATCGTTGTTGATAAGTCACGTTTTATTTGTCATGTCAAACGTGTTTATAACGATCAAGACGCTATGGAATTTATTAAAGAAATTAAAAAAATTCATTGGAATGCTACACATAACTGTTCAGCTTATCAAGTCGGAGATTTCAATGAAATTCAAAAAGCCAATGATGACGGTGAGCCAAGTGGAACAGCCGGTGTCCCGATGCTTGAAGTATTAAGAAAACAAGGCATTAAAAACTGTGTGGTAGTTGTAACGCGCTACTTTGGTGGCATTAAATTAGGTGCTGGTGGTTTAATCCGTACTTATGGAAAAGCCGTCTCTGAAGCGATTAAAGAACTTGGAGTCATTGAACGAAAAACAATGAAAACCATGTTTGTCAATGCAGACTACAACTTACTAGGAACAATACAAAGTCGTTTAGAAGGAACGGACTATTTAATCAGTCAAGTCCACTACACGGATAAAGTGTCAGTTGAAGTCTTAATCGATGTTGATTCAGAAGAGACATTTACCTCTTGGATTATTGATATGACAAATGGTAAAGTCGATGTTGTCCCTGGAGAAACATCATTTAAAGAAGTCCCTTATCATCGTGAAGCATAAGAAAAACCATTATCCACAAAAAAGATGGATAATGGTTTTTTATTGACTATTATTTTTAATGAAGTTTTGATACGCAACAAATCCTTGTTCAATTTTATTAGGAACAGGTTTATAATAAGTTTTATTTTTTAAACGATTCGGTAAATACTGTTGTTTAACATAATGATTAGGATAATCATGTGGAAACTTATATTCGATGCCATGACCTAATTTCTTTGCTCCTCCATAATGCGCATCCTTTAAGTGCTTTGGTATTTCACCAACGTTACCTACCTTTAAGTCGGCTAAGGCTTCATCAATGGCCGAAATTGCTGAATTTGATTTTGGACTATTCGCAAGTAAAATAACGGCTTGCGCAAGTGGAATACGAGCTTCAGGAAAACCGAGTTGCATCGCTGCATCTGTACAACTTTTAACGATAGAAATCGCTTGTGGATAGGCAAGTCCAATATCCTCAGCTGCAATCACTAACAGACGACGACAAATAGAGGTTAAGTCACCGGCTTGAATTAAACGTGCTAAATAATGAATGGCTGCATCTGGATCACTTCCGCGGATTGATTTTTGAAACGCACTTAAAGTGTCATAATGCTGGTCACCAAATCGATCATAAGAAAAGCCCGCTGTCACCGTACATTCACGGGCAACCTCCATGGTTAAAACGAATCCTTCTGTACGACAGTTTGGATAAAGTGCAATTTCTAATGCATTAAGCGCACGACGCAAATCTCCGTTAGCGACATTAGCAATATAATGTAATGCTTCTTCCTCATAAGTCAGTGGATAGAGATAAAACTCTGACTCTACAAGCTCGACTGCACGTTTGAGTCCCTCTACAATCTCTTCTGGTGTCAAAGGCTTAAATTCTAAAATAGTAGACCGACTTAAAATGGCGCTAAAGATAGTAAAATAAGGATTTTCTGTTGTACTCGTAATCAGGGTAATCTGCCCAGTTTCAATATATTTAAGCAACGTCTGCTGTTGCTTCTTATTAAAGTTCTGAATCTCATCTAAATACAAGAAAATACCATTCATTCCTTCTAGCGTATTTAAACTTTGAATAATCTGCTTAATATCTTCCGTCTTTGCATCGGTTGCATTCAACTTATAGATTTTCTTATTTGAAAGACTCGCAATAATATTCGCAATCGTTGTCTTCCCTGTCCCACTCGGTCCATAAAAAATAAGATTGGGGATATGATTAACTTCAATTAATTTTCTTAAAATTTGATTTTCACCAATTAAATGTTGTTGCCCAACAACCTCATCTAACGTTCTCGGACGAATTAAATCAGCTAATGGCTTCATGCATTCTCACCCCTTTATAAATAGCATCGGATATTTATTGTATCACTTAGTTTCATGAAATAAAACTAAACACTTGAATACACATTAGCTCATGTATTCATCACTTCTTGCTTACTCATCATTTCTTTGAAACTATTTTTTAATGTTGGTAAAATCTAATATTTTGTTGATAACCGACGCACTAACTTTCAAAGTTATTAAAAAAGCTTCAGACAAATGTCTGAAGCTTTTTATCTGTCTTAACGACGGCGGATTTTATCGATATGATCAAGCATGATTCCTGTTCCGATAACAACACAATGTAATGGATTGTCTGCTACAAAGACAGGAACATGTAATTCGTCTGCTAATAAACGGTCTAATCCGTGTAATAATGCTCCCCCACCAGTTAACACGATACCTTTGTTCATGATATCAGCTGATAATTCTGGAGGAGTTTGTTCAAGTACATTTTTAGCTGCATGAACAATGATGCGTACTGATTCACGTAATGACTCTTCAACTTCTGTTGATGAAATTGTAATTGTGCGTGGTAACCCTGATACTAAGTCACGTCCACGAACTTGTAATTCTTCTTCGCGACCTTCTGGATAAACAGTTGCAACACTAATTTTAATTTCTTCTGCTGTACGATCCCCAATTAATAATTTATAATTTGTTTTGATATAATCTACAATATCTTGGTCAAAACGGTTACCGGCAATTTTAATTGATGCTGATGTAACAATATCTCCTAATGATAAAACGGCGATATCTGCTGTTCCACCACCAACATCGATAACCATGTTTCCTGATGGTTTAGAAATATCCATTCCAGCCCCTAATGCTGCAATTTTTGGTTCTTCTTCAATGAAAACTTCACGCGCTCCACATTTTTCCGCTGCTTCACGAATTGCATTTTTTTCAACTAATGTAATATTAGTTGGACAGCAAATCATGATACGTGGCTGTGAAAGCATTCCTTTAATATTTAATGAGTTGATAAAATGTTTTAACATCATTTCAGTTGCTGCGATATCAGCAATAACCCCATCTTTCATTGGGCGTACAACTTCAATCTTTCCAGGTGTACGTCCAAGCATTTGACGAGCTTCTTCACCAGCAGCGATCATTCGTCCTGTTTGTGCATCCATTGAAACGACAGATGGTTCCTCTAGAACAATTCCTTTACCTTTTTCATATATTAATACGTTAGCAGTACCTAAGTCAATTCCAATATCTTTAGAAAATAGCATACTTTCCTTCCTCCAAACTAATTTTTCAGTATTAGTATGTCTAAATAATTCATCACTATTTTATATTTTATCACAATTATATAGGTACGACTATATCTTTTCAAAGCGAAAAAATATTTTTCAACAAAAAAAGGCACTAATTTACATTAGTGCTTTTTTATTATTATAAATCACCTAATTTTTTATCAATGACAGTTTCAGGATTTACTTTAACATTATCTTTTAACACTTCAAAGTGGACAACGTTTCCTGAATCCGGTTCAAGTTGTGAAAGTCCTGTTTTACCGATTACATCACCTTGTTCGATTTCAGCTCCCGCTTCAACAGCTACATCATAAACACCTGTATAGACTGTTTTAACACCATTTTGATGTTCGATTGTCACAACTGTTCCTTTTAGAACTTCATCTTTAACAGTAAGAACTTTTCCTGATAAAGCGGCTACAACGCTAACTTCTTCATTATTAGAGTTTTTTAAGCTCACACCTTTAGATTCACGAGTATATACTGTTTCTCCTACTTTGTAGTTGAATAAACTTTTTACTTGGATCGATGTGTCAGCTGTTTGGTCATAATACGATTTAGCTACTACAACATCCTCACCTTCAAGTGGCGATTTAATAACTTCTTGTAATAGAGCAACTGTTTTAGCATCTGTTGTTTTATTGACAGTTGTTGTTCCATCACCATTTGTATAAACAACATCATTATCACCATTTGCTGGATTAGATACTGTTTGATTTCCGTTCATTCCAGTTAACCATAATTGAACGCCTGCAAATGTAGCAGATGCTCCTAGAAGTACAACTAATGCGAAGCTAATTGGATCGATTTTTTTGAATAATTTTTTGTTTTTTAGATTTGACATTCTTTCTTTGAATTTCATATGATCATCACCTCACCGTTATGATGACCACATTTTTCCTATCTTATTCAAAATTAGTAATTTTTTTCAATTATATTAACATTTTGGTAATAATGATTGATGATATCTCGATAGTTTTTCCCCTGTTTCGCTAATTCATTAGCTCCATATTGGCTCATTCCGACTCCATGTCCATACCCATATGTCGTAATAATCACCTTATTGTCATTAAATGTTAGTGAAAAATCCGCTGATCTTAAACCGAGAATTTCTCGAAATTCACGTCCTGAGTAAACTTTATCACCGACTAAAATTTCATTCACATTCTTTCCTTCTGTTTTATTTAAGATCACAAAGCTATCTTTTGTTAAACTTTTATTATTAAATTTATTTCTTAACTCATCTAATGTAAATTCTGTTTGAACTTCATAGTTAGGTGCAGTTTTATCCCATTCACTATTGACGCTTTTTAAATAGGGATACGATGTTGACCAGTAATCTTCTGAATTTTCTGTATAGCCATTACTAATCGAGAAATAAAATGGCTTAATTAATTCATCTTGATATGTAATAATCTCTCCTGCTGTCTCCTGAACAGCTTGTGAAACTTTTCCATAATACTCATCAAATTTATCCTGCCACTTCTCTTTGAGTTGTTCATTGTCTAAGTAAACTTGATGCTTGACCGTATCATGAATAGCATCTTGTGATTCTAATAATTGAATCGTATAAGTTCTAGCCGCTACGGCCTGCGCCTTAAGTGCCTCAAGATCATATAAAGCTGGCATTTCACCTGAAACAACTCCAATTAAATATGTTTCTAAAGGAAGTTCAATGGATTCATTTTTTGCTTCCCTAAAAACAGTCACTATCTGTTCATTCGTCCCCTCTTCTTCTTGATTTTCTTCTTCGTTTTGTTCTTTTGTAATAGCCAAAGATTGAGGGGGATTAAAATCCGTTTCTGGACTTTGTGCTTGGTAAATGACTTGAAATGAAAGTGGAATACAAATCAAAGTTACGATAAAGATTACAAATCCTACTGCAATTTTTTTCACGATATCACCTATCTTTTCTAAAAATACATCCTATTCAAAGGTATGCACAAGATAAAGTGATATGACTATTAACTAAAAGATTTGTTTAATTAAAGAAAAGATATCGGTAAAATATCCTAAAAACAGCTTACTAATACTAACTGTTAAAATCATATATAAAAGAATGATTTCCTGACGACCTGTTCCTTTTTTAAAAAGTTGTTCTAATCTTAACGACATTAAAACTTTAAACACAATAGGTAACATTAAAATATACCAAATAATCATGAAATACGCTTGAATATTCATTGTCATCCCTCCTAAAAAATAAAACCTATAAATCATTCATAGGTTTTATTTTACACGGATTTATTTATTATTTGAATAAGTTAAGTAGATTTTCTGAAGCAACTTCTGGTTCTGATCTCCAAGAATATCATTTTCAACAGCTACTCCAATTTCCGTACGAACTTGACTCATAGAGTATTTATCTGTAAAGAAAGCTGGCGTATAGTAATAAGCACCTTCTTGTGCTGGTCATGAAATCTTTGTTGTATCTTTGTTAGATAAAAATAAGAAATAGGTAACATTATAAAATAAGAGGTATTTTTGTTTTTGATACAATAGGTGACAAGACACCTTTGATAACAAATAAGAAAATAATAAGAATTCCTATAAAAAAAGAGGCCATATCGGCCTCTTTTTATTCAGAGATTCTTTTTTCACCAACTCGTATTTGGTTGAGAAGTTTCGCAATTTCCATTTCAGATTTAATTAAATCTTCACGGGTTTTAGCGTTTTGTTTTTGACGTTCACTACGCTCAAGCTCCATTTTAGCACGTGCAACATCAATGTCTTCAGCCATCATTGCATCATTTGATAAAACGTTAATGTGGTTATTTGAAACCTCAAAAATTCCATTATCAACAGCAATGTATGAGCTTTCCCCATTCATATCGATACGTAACTCTCCAACACCTAATGGTGTCATCATTGGAATATGATTGTGTAAAACAGCAAAATCTCCGTCAATCCCACGAGCGAAGACGCGTTCTGCTTCTCCATCGAATACAAGTTTATCTGGTGTTACTACGCGAATAGTCATCACTGACACGGTACCACCTCACACTATTTCATCTTATTAGCTTTTTCGATAGCTTGTTCGATTGTTCCAACTAAGCGGAATGCTTCTTCTGGTAAATCATCATGTTTTCCATCAAGGATTTCTTTGAATGCACGAACTGTTTCAGCAACTGGTACGTAAGCACCTTTTAATCCTGTGAACTGTTCTGCAACGTGGAAACTTTGTGATAAGAATAATTGGATACGACGAGCACGGTGTACTACTTTTTTATCTTCGTCACTTAACTCATCCATACCTAAGATAGCGATGATATCTTGTAATTCACGGTAACGTTGTAACATCATTTGGACACGACGAGCTACATCGTAGTGTTCTTGTCCAACGATATCTGGTGATAACGCACGTGATGTTGATGCTAATGGGTCTACTGCTGGATAGATACCCATTGCCGCAATACGACGCTCTAAGTTTGTTGTTGCATCTAAGTGGGCGAATGTTGTAGCTGGTGCAGGGTCAGTATAGTCATCTGCAGGTACGTATACAGCTTGGATTGATGTGATTGATCCTTGCTTAGTCGAAGTAATACGTTCCTGTAACTGTCCCATCTCAGTTGCTAATGTTGGTTGGTACCCTACCGCTGATGGCATACGTCCTAATAAGGCAGAAACCTCAGAACCTGCTTGAGTGAAACGGAAAATATTATCAATAAATAATAATACGTCTTGTTTCATTTCATCACGGAAGTATTCAGCCATCGTTAAACCTGTTAAGGCAACACGTAAACGTGCACCAGGTGGCTCGTTCATTTGTCCGAATACCATGGCAGTTTTGTTAATTACTCCTGATTCAGTCATTTCATGGTATAAGTCGTTCCCTTCACGAGTACGTTCCCCTACACCGGCGAATACCGAAATCCCACCATGCTCTTGAGCGATGTTGTTGATTAACTCTTGGATTAATACAGTTTTACCTACTCCGGCACCACCGAATAAACCGATCTTACCACCTTTGATATAAGGTGCTAATAAGTCTACGACTTTGATTCCTGTTTCAAGAATTTCAACTGTGGTAGATAATTCATCGAACTTAGGAGCTTCTTTATGAATTCCTTCATGAGGAGCGTCAGCTGATACTGCTCCTTTGTTATCTACTGGTTGACCTAATACGTTAAAAATACGTCCTAAAGTTACCTCTCCTACTGGAACGCTAATTGCGCTTCCTGTATCGACAACTTCTAATCCGCGGACTAACCCATCTGTTGCATCCATTGCGACAGTACGTACAACACCATCACCAAGTTGCACTGCAACTTCAAGTGTTAATGATTTACGTTCCCCACCAACTTCATAATCAACAGTTAAGGCATTGTAAATAGCAGGAAGATGATCTAAGTCAAACTTCACGTCTACTACTGGTCCGATTACGGCTACAATATGACCTGTTGCCATTTATGATGACCTCCTTTTATTCTAAGGCTGAAGCTCCACCAACAATCTCTGTGATTTCTTGCGTAATTGCTGCTTGCCTTGCTCTATTGTAAACTAACTGTAAGTCTTGAATAATTTCTAATGCATTATCTGTTGCATTTTGCATCGCATTCATACGAGATGCATGTTCTGAAAGCTTAGCTGTAATTGCTACCCCATAAATTGTACCTTCTAAGTATTTAGGTAAAATAGCATTAATTACATCTTCCTCTTTAGGTTCAAATGAATACTGAGCCGTTGCCTTTTCAGCTTTCTTTGGTACTAAAGGTAAAATTTGTTTTGTAGTCGGTTCTTGAGCGATTTTAGAGATATAGTTATTATAAATAATAACTACTTCACTTAAAGCACCATCCATATAATCACCGATTACTTTATCAACAACAGGTTTAATGTCTTGATATATGATGTCATCTGGAACAAAAACAAATTCATTTTCAATCGTTAAATCAGCACGTTTTGCATAATCAAATCCTTTACTACCGATCATATAAATTTTATATTGATCTTTCGTTAGAGAGTTAACTTCATGCTGTAATAACTTTAAAACATTTCCGTTATAGCCACCTGCTAAACCACGATCAGATGTGATAACTAAGTATCCTGTACATTTTGATTCGCGTTTTGATTTGAAGAATGGATGGTGTCCCATACTAGATGTACTAGAAATGTTACGAACCATATCTTCAAGTGTTTGCATATAATGGTGATAGTTTTTAGTTTTAGCTTCAGATTTTGTTAATTTTGCAGCTGAAACCATTTGCATGGCTTTTGTAATTTGACTCGTACTTTGAGTCGAAGTAATTTTATCTTTAATGTCGCGCATTGACTGAGCCATACTTGTTCACCGCCCTTCTATTAGTTAAAAACGGCTTTAAAGCTCTCAAGTGCTTCGTTTAATAAGTCAGTGTCTGGTAAATCTTTTGTATCACGAATGTGAGATAAGATTTGTGGACGTTCATTTTCTAAGAATGTATATAATTCTTTTTCAAAACGACTAATATCAGATAATTCAATACTATCTAAGAATCCGTTAACTAAAGCATAAAGGATACATACTTGTTTCTCAACAGCGATTGGTTGATGAACACCTTGTTTTAATACTTCAATTGTACGTTCCCCACGAGCAAGTTTAGCACGAGTTGCTTCATCTAAATCAGATCCGAATTGAGCGAATGCTTGTAACTCGTAGTAAGAAGCTAAATCAAGACGTAATGTCCCCGCAACTTTTTTCATTGCTTTGATTTGAGCAGATCCCCCTACACGTGATACTGATAATCCGGCGTCAACTGCTGGACGGATACCAGAGTGGAAGTAATCTGATTTTAAGAAGATTTGTCCATCTGTGATTGAAATTACGTTTGTTGCAACGTATGCAGATAAGTCACCTGCTTGAGTTTCAATGAATGGTAACGCAGTAATTGATCCTGCTCCTAATTCATCGTTTAACTTCGCTGCACGCTCTAATAAGCGTGAATGTAAGTAGAATACATCCCCTGGATATGCTTCACGACCTGGTGGGCGGCGTAATAATAATGATAATTCACGGTAAGCAGCTGCTTGTTTTGATAAATCATCATAGACAATTAATACGTGTTTTCCTTGGTACATGAATTCCTCTGCCATTGTTACACCTGAATATGGGGCAATATATAACATTGGAGATGGAGAAGATGCTGCTGCAGATACAACGATTGTATAATCCATCGCATCATGTTTCTTTAACGTTTCAACTACTGAGTTAACAGTAGATTCTTTTTGTCCAATTGCAACGTAAATACAGATAACATCTTTACCTTTTTGGTTTAAGATTGTATCAACGGCGATTGCAGTTTTACCTGTTTGACGGTCACCGATAATTAACTCACGTTGACCACGTCCGATTGGTACTAAAGCATCAATCGCTTTGATACCTGTTTGTAATGGTTCATGTACAGATTTACGAGCCATTACGCCTGTTGCTTTTACTTCTGTTGGACGGAATTTATCTGTTTCGATTGGTCCTAAACCATCGATTGGATTTCCTAAGGCATCAACAACACGTCCAATTAAAGCGTCCCCAACTGGAACTGACATGATGCGTCCTGTACGTTTAACTTCGTCACCTTCACTGATTGAACGGTACTCACCTAAGATGATAACCCCAACGTTATCTTCTTCAAGGTTTTGTGCCATCCCTACAGCACCTGAGGCGAATTCAATAATTTCACCAGACATAACATTTTGAAGTCCGTGAACACGAGCGATTCCGTCCCCAACTGTTAAAACTGTCCCAGTTTCAGTTACATCTAATACTTGCTCATAGTTTTTAATTTGATCGCGCAAAATTGCACTAATTTCTTCTGGTCTGATGGCCACCAATGCTCACCTCTATTCTATTTTAACTCAACATTTAATAAGTTATTTTTTAAGTTCTTTAATTGTAATTTGATTGAGTTATCATATACAACATTACCTAAATTAACTTTATATCCACCTAATAATGATGGATCAATTTCAACATTAAGTTTAACTTTTTGATTTAACTTTTTCGTGAATGCATACGTTAACTCTGTTAACTGACCTTCACTTAAAGCAACTGCGCTATATACAGTTCCTTCAAGAATGCCAAAATGTTGATTCACTAATTCGTTATAAGCAATCATAATTTCAGTTAATAAATTAATACGATCTTTATCAATTAAAACCATTAAAAAATTAACTAAAATTTGTGATGCATCTTTAGAGAAAATTGTTTTAATTAACTCTTTTTTATCATTTTTATCTAATTTAGGAAGCGTTAAAATCTCCATAAATTGTGGCTGCTCTTTCATAACAGAGCGAATAACATTGAAATCATTTTTAATGTCTTCTAAAACATTTGACTCAAGCGCTGCATCAAATAATGCTTGAGCATAAGTAGAAGCGATTTTACTCATGGCTTCCACCTACTTTAGCAATGAATTGATCAAATAATTCGTTATGAACATTAGCATCGATTTCTTTTTCAATCATTTTCTCAGCTGAAGATACAGCTAATTCTACGATATCTGAACGAATTTGAGCATAAACTGCTTTGCGTTCTTGCTCAATATCTGCTGCTGCTTTAGATAATTTTTGTTGAGCTTCTTTACGAGCATTAGACACGATTTCATCATGCATATGTTGTGCTTGTTTTTTAGAGTTTTCAACAATCTCACGTGCTTCGTCGCGTGCAACTTGCACTTGTGCTTCAGCAGACTGTTTTAAAGCCATCGCATCAGCTTTTAACATTTCTGCATGGTTAATCTCTTGAGAAACTAATTCTTGACGCTTACGTAAGAATTCTTTCATAGGAGCCCATGCAAAACGTTTAATCACTAAGAATAAGACTAAAGTCGATAAAATTTGTAACGTAAAATTGACTAAGTCTGGCATGATATAGATTTGCAAGTAGGTTGCCCCCTTTCTTATCTGTCTTTAATATAACTACGTATAATAACTGCTTACAGTACTACGAATTATAATGAGCTAACAAGTGGGTTGATGAATAATAAGATGATGGCAACTACGAATCCGTAGATCGCTGATGTTTCGGCGATCGCTTGCCCTAAGATCATCATTTGCATTACGTCACCTTTTGCTTCTGGTTGACGACCTACTGCTGCTGCAGCTTGACCAGCCGCGTTACCTTGCCCGATCCCTGTACCGATACCTGAACATACCGCTAATCCAGCACCAACTGCTGACATACCTAATACGAATGCTTCACTTGAAATTGAAGATGCAACTGTTTGTAAAAACATAATTTAATTCCTCCTGATTTAACATTTATTTTCCTTAGTTTTTTGTTGTTAACTACTCCATTGCTCCTTGAGACCAAATCATAGTTAACATGATGAAGATTAATGTTTGGATAACACCAGAGAAGATATCGAAATATCCATGTAAAGCCGGTGCGATCAATGGCGAGAACCATCCAAGCGCTTGATAAATAAGCGACATAATGATACCACCACTTAAAATATTACCGAATAAACGGAAAGATAACGAGATTGGTTTCGCAAGCTCTCCGGTAATATTTAAAGGTAATAAGAATGGGAAGTCTCCAAGGTACGTATCGTATAAGTACCCTCCGATTCCTTTTGCTTTAATCCCTGATCCGATCATGACAACAATCGTAATAACCGCTAAGGCTAATGTAACGTTGTAATCAGATGTTGGTGCACTTAATCCTAGTAACCCTAATAAGTTAGCACAGATTAAATATGCTGTTAATGTCCCAATGAATGGTGCAAAATTTAAGTGCTTAACACCCATTGTTTGCTCAACTAATCCTTCAATACCTGTCACTAAAATCTCTAGGAACAAGACAATACCTTTTGATGGTTTAGATGGATCAGCCTTTTTAACGGCATTCCCACAAATAATAAAGAACACACATAGCACAAGAACTAAAACAACCGAGTTAAACACCGTTGGATTAACAATTGTGTTTCCCTCTTTATCTCCTATGAAGATATTCATCAGTAGTGGACTCATTCTTAACCTCCTTTCTTAGAGATTCCTTTGCTGAAGGTGACTCCATATTTTCTTGTTAATCCGATTATGATAATCGGTGGCTAAAATAGATCGAATCATACGTTCTAATTAGCTATATATATTCAACGACGATTACTTTTTGTTTTTTCCATAACCAAACGTAAAGAAACCATCAGTTTGAATCGCAAATCTTACCATCGAAATACCGATGAAGGCTGCAACGAATGCTGGTGTTCCTAATAAAAGAACTGTTGCAACAAGAGCTCCGGCATAAATCACTAAACGAAGCAATAAGTTTGTCTTCATCGTTGATTTAGCACCTTTTTCTTGTTGTTCAAGAGCATTCTTTGTTCCGATAACAATAAGTCGGAAGTTAATTAAATTTACTACAACTCCTAACCAATATCCAATTAAAACATTAACTATTGGTAATTTGAATACCATTGTAATCACGGCAATAAAAAACGTAAATACTAATGCTAACTGAATTACTCGTTTAGGAATGACACGAATTGGATCATTTTGTAATTGACTCAAGACTTATCCCTCTTATCTATTTTAATTATTAACAGATAGACACTTTTAATGCCACTAAAAACTCCGATAAATACAAATAACAGTAAAAATAACGGAGATGTGTTTAACCATTGATCGAGATACTTTCCAATAAATAATCCAACAAATATATTGGCAATCATGGTGATCCCTATTTGAGAAAGAAGTGACATCCACTTCATGGCTTTAACAACTTTATGTGGCTGACTCATTATTTTGTTCCAAAGATACGGTCACCAGCATCTCCTAAACCTGGAACGATATAACCTTTTTCATTTAATTTTTCATCTAATGATGCTAAGTAAACTGTTACATCGGGATGAGCTTCATTAATTGCTTTAACTCCTTCAGGAGCTCCTACTAAGCAAACTAGCTTAATATTTTTAGCGCCACGTTGTTTAATTGAATTGATAGCAGCAATAGCAGATCCCCCTGTTGCTAACATCGGGTCAACGATAAAAATATCACGTTGATCTAATTCTTCTGGGAACTTAGCAAAGTATTCAACAGGTTGTAATGTTTCCTCATCACGGAAGATTCCAATGTGTCCAATACGAGCTGAAGGAATCATTTGTAAGATACCATCAACCATTCCTAATCCTGCACGTAAAATTGGAACAACAACCATTTTCTTACCTGCAATTACATTTGCTTTTGTTTTAGCAACTGGTGTTTCAATTTCGATTTGTTCTAATGGTAAATCGCGTGTAATTTCATACACCATTAATCCACCAATCTCATTAATCATTTGACGAAATTGCGTCGTAGATGTATCTTTCTGACGAATTTGTGTCAACTTATGCTGAATTAATGGATGATCTAAAATATTAACTTTAACCACATCGGTCACCTCATACACCTTATATTTTTATATAATTCAATTAGTAATTCTACAACTTTTTTACTTTCATTTCAATGTATACTCCGCAGAAAAAATACCAAGAACTTCAAGAGTCTAAAAATAAAAACATCACTTTTATTTTCACACACTTTAATTATTTACTTTTTTCAAGTATCTATGAAATAAAAAAGAAATCCTAAGCACAGGATCCATTAAGCGTTTTCATACTTCGAGATTTTTTCGATACGAGCAGTGTGGTGTGCCCCCATAAACTCAGTCGTTAACCAAACTGATACAATCTCACGTGCTAATCCTGGACCAATGACACGTCCACCCATAGCTAAAACATTTGAATCATTATGCTCTCTTGTTGCTTTTGCAGAGAATAAGTCATGAACTAATGCACAACGAATCCCTTTTACTTTGTTGGCAGCAATACTAATTCCAATTCCAGTTCCGCAGATTAAAATACCGCGATCAAATTGCCCCGCGGCTACAGACTCTGATACTTTAAATGCATAATCTGGATAATCAACTGCACAACTATCATAACTTCCGAAATCTTCGAATTCAACATTCATGTCTTTGAGTAAACCTAAGATTTCTTGTTTTAATTCAAATCCACCATGGTCACATGCAATAGCTACTTTCATGAATAACGCTCCTTTTATTCTGTAAAATAATTCTATCTTTTTTATTATAACATATTTTTTTCTAAACTTTTGCATTAAAGGTGTAAAAAAATCCCATGTAATTTCTCATCTATTAACTTTACTCCAAATTTTAAATAAAAAAAGAACTAATTATCGGTAATTAAAACCAATTTTAGTTCTTCCTTATATAAAACAATCTATATTTTACCAAAATTTATTATCTACTATTAAAATTTGATACTCATCAGTTGAACATCCTCTAATTTTAATAACTCTGGAATATTTAGATTGGATGTTTTCTTCATTTCCACAAATCCTAGTAATCCAAATAATTGACGCGCATATGGATGAGAAGTGATAGCGACTAATTGATTAATCTCTTTTTCTTTAGCTGATCGATACAATTCAAAAAACATATTCACTAATAAATCTGGAACAATGTTTTGGTCATAAATAAAATAACGAATAATCCCAACTTGATCAAAAGCCTCAAATGAGACCATTCCTGATACTTTATCAAACTGTTTAATGAGGATGGATTGCTCAATAATCTGTGGATTAACTGTTTCAAGTGTCGTCACTTTCTTCATAAATTCTAGAACAAGGTCATAATCAATTGCTTCATAACGTTTTACTTCTTTATCAGTCATCATAAAAATCCCCCTTCAACGTCATGTATATGTTAAAGGGGAATAAAATATGATTATAAGATTTTAAAATAAAAGGACGGAAAGGAGGATGGTGATGACTAATTAATACTCATCCTCATATAAATACCAATTTGATTTTGCTAAATCATCTGATATTACATAAGCTTCTGTTTCTTTTGTACCAAACAAAGTATCTACAACTTCACCAATATACGATTTGAATTTTTTTTCTTGGAACGCTTCTTGTGTACTTTCCATTGCATTATATTGTGCGTTCCACTCACTTGAATCTTCTGATTCATTAGATGTTGCACTTGGTCCTAAACAAAGATCTGGATTCATAAAGCACCACCAGTTATTCCCCATTCCTTCACCAATTGTGATAACTAAGCTCTCATAATATCCCGCTTCATATGTTTCACCATTGTATTGTTTTTCTGGGAATAAATGCGCCCCATAGCTCACTTCAAAACCTGTCTCATAATTAATCGTATCTAAGACATGTGCGACTGTATCTTCAATTTCACCGATATTTTGCATAATAAATTCACGAGTTGAATTAATCGTTTCAAAAGCAGATTTATTAGCTGCTAAATATTCATCGATTGCATAACGAACCATTTTCTTAGCTTGTTGATCTTCATATTTATTTGAATTTGGAATAATACGAATACGAATGGCTGTATCATTCACAACGACTTGTGCCTGATCTGATTGAGGTTCTGCTTTCCCGATTTGATAAACTGTTACCATCATAATTAATGTTAATACTACGATAATTGTTGATTTCTGATTCATTCTAAACACCATCCCTTTCACCTGATACCTCATTATGGACAGTTTCCAAAAAATTATACGTAGTATTTCACAAAAATTATTTTTTATGTAAAACTTTTTGAATTTCTTCTAATGAAATAGCTCCTTCTCGTAAAATTTTAAATTCACTCGTCGTGCAATCTAAAATAGTTGAGGGAATTTGTGCTTTCGTTTCTCCATCATCAAAGACATAATCCACACGATGAATAACTGGATTATCCACATCTACCCTTGTTGGGCTTACTTCACCTGAAACATTGGCACTTGTTGTTGCCAATGGACCTAATTCACTTAATAACTTTAAAGCTAATGGATGATCAGGAATTCTAACTCCAATTGTCTGTTTTCCACGCGTAATCTCATTAGATAAAGGCATATAACAATTTAAGATTAACGTTAATCCTCCAGGTAAAAACGCATCAATCAACTTTTTAACTTCTACTGATAACGGACCTACAATTTTCTCTAACTGTTCTTCATTTGCGCATAAAACAATTAAAGACTTTTCTGTTGGGCGATTTTTAATTTCAAAAATTTTATCTAAAGCATTTGGTGAATGAATACTAGCTCCTATTCCATAGACTGTATCCGTTGGAAAAACAATCACATCTTCTTGGGTAATCATCGCTAATGCTTCACTTAATTGATGACTTTGATAAATCATGCATTTACAAATCCTTTCTATAAAAAGAAGGATGTCATAGGACATCCCCTTTCTCTTATCCTTCCCTAAAAGGAAATTAATTTTCTATATAGAAACCCAAATGTATTTCACATTTCTAGGCTAAATCTTAGTTATTAATGATAATAGTCATACGATCTTTTCCATTTAAGTCTTTTAATGTTTCAAACTTAGAGTTAGGGAAATGTTGCTTCACTAATTCCGCCATTGCTTCTTTATGGTTATATGCATGTTCAAATGCAATAATATTTTTCTCATTTACAACTTTATGAGCATCTTTTAAAATTTGACGATAGAATTTTAATCCATCTTCTCCACCAAATAACGCTAAGTGTGGTTCATTATCTTTAACAAGTGGATCGACATTTTCAGTTAATGGAATGTATGGAGGATTTGATACTAGGATATCAAACTTTAATCCGCGTTCAATTAATGGTTGTAACATATCTCCTTGATAGAATGTTACATTTGCTCCTAAATTAGAAGCATTTTGTTTCGCAACTTCTAAAGCGGCCTCTGATAATTCAGTCACCGTTACTTCCATATTCGATTCTTCAACTGCTAAAGTAACACCAATCGCTCCACTTCCTGTTCCTACATCGACGACCTTAACAGGGGCACCATCAAATACATCATCATAAGTTGATAAGACATTAGCCACTAATTCTTCTGTTTCAAAGCGTGGGATTAAGACATCATCATTGACAATAAATTTATGTCCAAAGAATGTTTCGTATCCCATAATGTGTTGAACAGGAATATTTTGTTCAACGTATGTTTTAACACAGCGCTCAAATTCTTCAACTTGTTCCGCTGGTACTTGCATATTCATATCGGCTAAAATTTCATAACTTTCTTTCCCAGTTACATGCATTAATAATAATTTAACAGCCGAATCTTCTTTTCCATTTTCAAGGGCGTAATCTTCAGCCCATTTTAACAATTCACGCATTGTTTTCATCTTTATCACCGTCTTCTTAAAATCAACCATCATTTTACTCTAAAATGCTAAAACATGCAAATAAAATTTTTTACAACTTATCTTGGATTATTAGATATGAAAGCATACACTCACTCTGAAGAATATGAATCCTAATGATATAACTCTCTCCTATAATAAAGATGCACCTTCATTCTATTATGGAAGATATCCAATCTTTCATGGAACCATTTAGGATATGATACATATATTAGAATTAGATGTAGCAAGGAAATCAGTAGTTAAGTGTAAAACTCACACCACAATTTAGTTCATACGACTTTTATAATAAATAATCTTAACTTTTTTACATAAATTACGTTTAAAATTCATAGTACTGGTTCATAATATAATTGTCCGTAAGACGAGAACTTACGGGCATACTCTTCCCCCCCATATAAAACTTTATTTCATTACTCATTTCTCTCCCCAATTTTTAAAGTTTTATTTTTCATACTCTCTCCTTATAATTCTCTCCCAAAGTATTTAATACTTTAATCCCTCGATTATGGCAAAGACTTTTTCTGAGCCTACTCTCATCCCCCCAAAAAGAGAGACTCGAGGGAAGATGACAGTTCAATCCCCCCATTGAATTGTCATCACAATTAAGGCTGTAAAGGTTCCCCCCCTTTACAGTTTCTCCTAATTTTTAAAAAAGCGCCCCTCCCCCCGGGCGCTTTTTTCTATTTCTAGACTTATATAAATGAATTTTAGGATAACCATAAAGTAGAGAATAAATAAAAAATCTAACTTCAAAATGAAGTTAGATTTTTTATTTAATGTCATTAATCTTGAGCAGCTAATTTACGTTTTTGTTCTTCTGTAATTAAAGCTTCAACAACTGGCTCTAATTTACCTTCCATAACGCGGTCTAACTGTTGGATAGTGAATCCAATACGGTGGTCAGTGACACGGTTTTGTGGATAGTTGTAAGTACGGATTTTTTCTGAACGTTCACCTGTTCCGATTTTAGAACGACGTTCTTCACCTTCAGCCTCTAAACGCTCTTGTAAGATTGAATCATAGATACGAGCTTTTAATACTTTTAAGGCATTGGCTTTATTTTCGTGTTGTGATTTTCCGTCCTGACATGATACAACGATTCCAGTTGGAACGTGAGTTAAACGTACCGCTGATTTAGTTGTATTTACTGACTGTCCTCCAGGTCCTGATGAACAGAAAGTATCAACACGGATATCATTCATACTTACTTCGATATCTACATCTTCAGCCTCTGGCATAACTAAAACAGTTGCTGTTGATGTGTGGATACGTCCTTGAGATTCAGTGGCAGGGACACGCTGTACACGGTGTGCTCCTGATTCATATTTCATGTGAGAGTATACACTTTCACCTGAGATCATGAACTCAACTTGTGACATCCCTCCAGATTCAGAGTAGTCAACGTTCATGACTTGGATTTTCCATCCTTTTAACTCAGCATATTTTGTATACATACGGTATAAGTCTGATGCGAAGATATTTGCTTCATCTCCACCCGCAGCTCCACGGATCTCAACGATTACGTTTTTCTCATCGTTTGGATCTTTAGGAATTAATAAGATTTCTAAACGCTCTTCTAATTCTGGAAGGCGTGGTTTTAACTCTTCTAATTCCATTTCAGCCATTTCACTAATTTCTGGATCAGAGTCTTTTGCCATTTCTTTTAAATCTTCAATTGAAGCTGCAATTTCTTTATATTCAGTATACACATTAACTGTCTCTTCAAGACCACGTTGTTCTTTTGATAATTCAGTTAATTTTTTAATATCAGTAACGATTGCAGGATCAGCCATCATTTCGTTAATTTTTTCATAACGCTCTAAGATTGCCTCTAAACGTTCAAACATAGTCGAATCCTCCTCTAATTGTTCATTCCTAATTATAATATAAGTCAAACGTATCGTCAAAATGTGTTTTATGTAAAACGCATCTTAAACTTAGATGTTTTTTACTAGACGTCTGGGATGTGAGCTGACTCTGGAACATTAACCAGATTTTCGAATCGGCTGATTTCTTTTCTAAAGGCTAACTTAACTGTCCCGACAGCCCCACTACGGTGCTTCGCGAAAATAACTTCAACGATATTATCGTTTAATTCCGGATCCTTTTTATAGTAATCTTCACGATATAAGAAAGTAACGATATCGGCATCCTGCTCGATACTTCCTGATTCACGTAAGTCTGACATCATTGGTCGCTTATCTTCACGATTTTCCACCTGACGTGATAACTGCGATAAAGCAATAACCGGGATTTTCAACTCACGTGCCATCTCTTTTAACATACGTGAAATTTCAGAGACTTCTTGTTGACGATTCCCACCGTTAGCCTTGCTACCAGAAAGTAACTGTAAGTAGTCGATCATTACTAATCCAAGACCTTTTTGTTGATGAAGTTGTCGACATTTTGCTCGCAATTCTCCAACACGAATACCAGGTGTATCATCGATATAAATGCCTAAATTACTTAATACATCGGTGGCAATTTTCAATGAACGCCAATCCGCCCCTTCTAAATTCCCAGTTTTTAAACGATGCGCTTCAATTCGTCCTTCGGCACTAACTAAACGGGATACGAGCTGATCGGCCCCCATCTCTAAGCTGAAAATGGCAACATTCACATGATTTAGCTTGGCCACGTTTTGCGCAATATTTAAGGCAAATGCGGTTTTCCCCATCGCAGGACGGGCAGCAACGATAATTAAGTCGTTATTTTGAAGACCCGAAGTCATATTATCAAGTGCGGTAAATCCAGTTGTTAATCCAGTTACTTCACCTGTTGATTGAGATAAACGCTCAACGTTTTTAATAAAGTCAATGATGACATTATCGATTTGTTTAAAATCAGACCCTTGATTTAATCGAGCTAAGCCTGAGAATTGTTGCTCAGCCGTATCAATTAAATCTTGAGTTGATGTCTCTGGATCATATCCTTGCTCAATTAGACTTTGAGCACGATTAATGATTAAACGTGAAATTGATTTTTCTAAAACAATCTCGACATAATGCTCTGTATGTGCTGTCGTTGCGACACTTTCGTAAATCGTTAAGATGTACTCCACACCACCAATTTCAGCAATACGTTTATGATCTTGAAGATACGCTGTAACTGTTGTCACATCGACCCCAATATTTTGGTCCAATAGGATCAGCATCGTTTCATAAATAATGCGATGACGATGATGATAAAAATCATCTGGCTGTAATTTGAGTTTGACATCCTCACACACCTTTTCATCGAGCAACATGGCCCCAAGAATAGCTTGTTCAGCATCGGTGCTATGAGGCATCTGACGATTTGGCGATTCTAACATGGGATACCCAACTTTCTAACGTTAATCTATCATAACCTCTTATTTTTCTTTGATTTGAACTGAAATAGTTGCGACTACTTCTGGATGTAAATGAATTGGAACACGTGCCATTCCTAATCCACGGATTGGTTCTTCTAAATCCATTTTACGTTTATCTAATTTGATTCCGAATTGTTTTTGGAACTCTTCAGCAATTGCTTTTGTGCTAACTGAACCAAACACACGCCCGTTATCTCCTGATTTTACTTTAACAATCACTGTTTTTTGTTCTAAATCAGCTTTTAACTTTTTGGCTTCTTCTAAGCGTAACTCGGCTTGTTTTTCTTCTTCCGCTTGTTGAGCTTTTAATTTATTCATATTTCCTGGCGTTGCATCCATCGCTTTATTTTGTTTAATTAAGAAGTTCGCAAAACCATTTGGAAAATCTTTAACTTCACCTTTTTTACCTTTACCTTTAACATCTTCTAACATAATTACTTTCATTTAGACTCACCACTTTCTTCTAACTCTTTAACAATAACTTCTTTTAATTGTAAAACAGCATCTTGTGTACTGCTACTACGCATTTGTGTTGCTGCATTATTTAAATGCCCACCACCACCCAGTTGTTCCATTAACACTTGAACATTCACATCACCTAGTGAACGAGCACTAATTCCAATGTACTGCTCATCAATACGTGAGATTACGAATGAAGCCTTAATATTTTGAACATTTAACAACTCGTCGGCTGTTTGAGCAATTTGAACTTTTTCAAGCACCATCTCATCATCTGCACAAGCAATAATAAACTCATCTTTAAAGATTTCTGCTCGTTCAATGAGATGTGCCTTACTATAATAATTCTCAAGCGGCGTTCGGAGCAATTGCTGAACTAACTTCTCTTCCGCTCCTTTTTGTTTTAAAATAGCGGCCGTTTCATACGTTCGTCGTCCCGTATGATACGAGAATCGACGCGTATCAACAATAATTCCCGCTAACATAATCGAAGCTTCTAATGGCGTCATTTTAATTTTCTGTGAATAGTAATCGAACATATCCACAACTAATTCGACCGTTGATGAGGCATAAGGCTCCGCAAACGAAAGCACCGAATCAATCACATCAACGCCTCGTCGATGATGATCAAAGACAGCGACTTTCTTAGCACGCGGTAAAAGTGCTGGCTCTATCACCATTTTTGGATCCTGCGTATCCGCAACTACTAGTAACGTATTTTTGGTCATTAATTCAATCGCTGTTTCACTTGAAATGAAATACTTTTTCAACTTTTCATCTTTTAAAATTTCATCAACAAAATTTTTAGCTGTTTTATCTAGCTCCTCCTGCTTTAAAACAATGTAAGCTTCTTTCTTTGAAGCAATTCCCATTCGTAATAATCCGATACTGGCTCCAATCGCATCCACATCCGGATAACGATGTCCCATAATAATGACACGTTCACTATCACGAACTAAACGCTCATAAGCTTGTGCATTCACACGCGCACGAACACGATTACGTTTCTCAACTGGATTTGTTTTTCCACCGTAGAATAAAAACTTATCATCACTTGCGATTTTAATCGCTACTTGATCCCCCCCACGGCTTAGTGCTAAATCTAACATATAATTCGCACGTTGTCCAAGTTCAGAAAAACTATCGTATCCAGTTGCTAACCCGATACTAATCGTTAACATAATATCTTTTTCTTTAGCTGCTTCGCGAACCTTATCAATAATCGTAAATTTCGTCTCGCGAAGTTGCTGTAACACCTCGTACGGCATCATTAAAACAAAACGGTCACTAGCTGTCGTCCGAATATAGATTTTATGCTGATCGGCCCACTGCATAATAATCGAAATGATTTTTCCATAGAATTCACTTTTTTCTTGTTCATTTAAATTATGAAAGACCTCGTCATAATTATCCATCACAAGAACTCCAACAACCGGCTGTTCATTGACATATTTTCGTGATAACTCTGTATACTCTGTATAATCTGTAAAATACATCAATCGTTCATCTTTCATATGTAACACTTGATACGTCTGTTGATTAACAGTTATCTTAAATGATTCCTCACCACCAAGCGATCGATTATAGAGTTGTTCACTTAAATCCTTTAACACTTTATCATGTAAATCTTGATTAAAAACCCGCTTTAAATACGCATTAAACCAAACAATTTCATAAGCTTCATCATAAAGTAAAATCCCCATCGGTAATTGATTAAACGCCGTTTCCCCTGCATGCTTGACACGATATGAAATGGATTCAATCTTCTTTAGCGTATCGGCTTTATAGTGAAAATAAGCATTCACACGATAGATAGCATCTCCTACAAAATATAAGAAGATGATTAGAGAGATCACATCAGATTGATAATAAGCATAAATTCCAGTCACTACTAAAGAAACAATAGAAATCACCAGATATCCAAGATGATCTTGATATTCTTCTAACCATTTCCTAATCTTTTTCACCATTACCACCTACCTTTCATTATGATTTTTTAACAGCAAATCGCTCACGGTAATCGAACAACGCATCCATCACCCCGAGCACTGAAATAAACATTGAGAAGCTAGACATTAACGCAAAAATAATAATAAAAGTTCCAAATCCTCTCTTATTACGAGATCTAAAATAAGACATTGCCACCACAATCCCCTGTAATAAGAATAACGTGTTTAAAAGCATAATGACATTCATTAATACAACATTTAATGCATGATTTGGAATAAATACAATCGCCACTTGACTAATTAACAAAGTCACTGCTAATTTCGCACCTAATTGGAAACGGTGAATACTTCCACGTCTAGTAACTTCATAATTCATACGTTTAAGAACGCTAGTTGCAACCGTATCACTTAAAAACGCTGAAGCTAATCCCATTAAAATAAGAATCGTTGGTAATAACGTCGTCATCATTGTACTAACCATATTTTGAACTGGCAACAGCATCTCAGCGCTATTCGCTGGTAAAAAAGCTGACATAGATTCAAGCATCCCATTCATTTCATCCGCCATTTGTGCCATGGATTCTTGGAGATTTAATCCTGTAACCACATAAGTTAAAATCGGAAACGAAATGACTGATACAATTGCTGCATTTAAAAGACGTTGCCAATACGGCCATTTCTTTATAATCCCAATACCAATCAGAGCACCCATCAACCCATAATTCAAGGTTGTAACTAGTCCATAAACTGAGCCAAATAAAAATGTTCCAATAAAGCACCCAATCAATAACCATAACACATCTCGAACTCGATTTGTCGTGACTGAATAAACAATGAGTGGAATAGGTAATAAAATCGACATGATTGTCGGCAAAACTCCAATATTATATAAAACAAAAAAGACCATATAAATGGCTAGCATAATTGCCGCGTTAACAAGCGACTTCGTCTTCATCTAAAAGACCCCCTTCATAAATGCCAATTAACGTCTCTATTATACCACAATTTGAGCTGAATATATATTCACTTATATAGGGGCACAGCCACATTTTCATTTTAAATGGACGTCTATAAAAATTTTTATCTTTTTCTAGCAACTATTCCTTTTGCTCATTCAAAAAAGATTCATCTGAATAAACTATTATTGAAATGAGGGTTCAATAAACAAATCTTCATTTCACCTGTTAGATTCTAAACTAAAAATCAAATCCTTCATCACCATATAAATCCAAACTAAAATACACAATCAAATCTAACAGTTTCTTGATCAGACCATTAACTAATCCCACAATAATATAACAAATCCTCCATCTTATTGTTTTCTGTCATCATTCCTTTATCACATAACTTATTTCATAAAACATCATCAAATTAACATTCCTCCATTCATAACTTCATCATCACTCATTTATCTCATCTATCACCTTTAACATTCATACGTTTGATCAAGACATCTGAATATTTGAAACTTAATACACTCTTCTTATTATAGCCCATTCACTGCTACACTAAACAACACACCTTCCGAGCAAAATGAACTTCACTCATCATTATAACACCACACTACTTGTTTACGTCAGCTTTTAACCACTACTCATTCACACAATCCAGCCACACCTATACTAATACATCAACCTTTAAACTAATACCACCATCCACTATCACAATACATTTATACTCATCCTTCCCCCACACTCCATACATTCAAACGACAATCCCTACTAACTAGCCAATTTTATATCCACCACATCTTATACTAAAAAATAAACTTATCTCTAATAGTACATTTAGCTACATCCTTACTTCAAACTTGTAAATTCAAACCATATTTCATGCCAATTAACTAGTTTTACATCCACCACAATTATCCCAAAACAAAATCCCTTTCTAACCATATACTCATACACATACCTACTACATCATCCGTATATTCAAACCACATTTTGTACTAACCCACCAGTTTTACATACAGCACACTTACACTAAAAAACATATTCATTTTTACCTCAAAATTCACACATTCAAACTAAATATCCTCCTAATCACTCAGTTTTAAACGCATCACATCTAAAACAAAATCCCCAAAAGCATTCAGTACATTTAAAGCATAGGATTTCTAATATAATCATGACTCACTCCAACCAAAAACACAGTCCTTATCATAACAGTATAAAACCACACTTGTACTCACTCTTACCATTCACTATGAAACATGATAAAACTATAGCCTAGTATATAAAGCAAAAACACATTAAGGATCGAACTAATAATTGTACATTTAATCTATTAAAAACTCTTCTAACATTTATCATACACTCACTCTCCTCATCCAACTAATCCGCAGAATCTTCATTCCTTAAACTCATCTATCTGTTGAAACACTGTATCCTCATTATCATTACAATCACTCTATTAACATTGCAAATCTCTATCATCATCTTAGCAACCATTACATCTACACACTTACTTATCACTCATCCTCACCATTTAATTACTAGCATTCAAATTAATTAATATAGCTCTGTATTCGGTACAATCTCATCACAATCTAACTTCAAATATTCAGATTTATTAAATTATTTATCTCTGAATTCTTCATTTAACCTCAACCTCCAATACCATTTAAAAAGATAAAATTCTCCTATTTATCTTCTAACCTCAACTAGTGATCATCATCTCATCCTTAATACCGAGATAAATAACGATTCATTTAAATTATACGATCCACTTTTATAACAAAAGAGGACCTCTTTCAGGTCCTCTTTCCTATTTTAACGTTAAAATTAACTTCACTTCTTGTTCTTCCTCACCTGTCGATAAATATTTAAATCCTATACTCTCATATAAATACTCCGCTACCGTAAGTCGTCACTAAAGAAGTTACATTCTACTGCTTTTTTTACCCATAAAATAAAACTTCCTTACCCTATCTATTTCCTTGATAGGCCTCATTGATGATAATTTCCCCAAATTTTAAATTTCCTTATAAAAAACACTTAATTTTTTTAGGTATAGGTATATAATTAGAAGTGTAGTTATTTCATTATAATGTTTTATGAGGAGTGAAGAAGATGGAAAAAAACAATTCTTATAACCCATTTCGTTTATTAAGTGATGCCCACTTAACAGAAGACATGAGTTGCTGTACAGATACTTACTTATTAGATCGCTCAACAATGAAAGTTGAACCATGTGAAGTAATTGCTAATGCTGAGCAAGCAAAAGAAGAAGAAAAATAATTAACAAGAACAGGACACTCATCCTGTTCTTTTTTATCCACCTTATAGAATTGTAGAAAGAATCATAAACACCTAGCGTAAGCTTTATAGCAAGCTTTCTCAGCATTGAAATGTACACCCCAATGAATAGCTGACTGTCAAAATCAAGACATTTATATCGTATGTACATCCTAATTTACAGCTGACTGTCTTTTCGCTCCTAACAAAAAGGAATATTTTCGAGCTCTCTCAATTACTAAGCATATAACATCTTTTTTCATCATAAATTACAATATGAATCATTATCATAAGAGTAGTAATAGTTAAATCCTAACTACCAAACTATAAATAGTGTCACTTTTATCATCACCTACAGTATCCACATTAACTTATTGGGCCAAAGGAGTAAAAGAACTATTACGCATATCTTTAAATTTAGTTTATTCCTAAAATATCGCTTCGACTCTCACCTCAGATAAAAAAGATAGCTCATCAAAGCCATTAAAGATGGCTAGATGAGCGACAAAAAAACCACCTTCTATTGAAGGTGGCGTTAAAACTTGAATATTTTTAATAATTGGGCCCTGATGCAAATATCTCTGTTGCGAGATTCGCCAGAAGAAACGAATGTTTCTTTTACATCGTCTGACGAATAATAAAGGTTAGCTTATGTTTTATAAAAAAATGGCGCGAAAGTCCGCGCCACTCTGTAAACAATGTGTTATTACTATTCAGCAGAGAATGGTAATAATGCCATGTGACGAGCACGTTTAATAGCAACTGTTAATTCACGTTGGTATTTAGCGCTTGTTCCTGTTACACGACGAGGTAAGATTTTTCCACGATCAGATACGAAACGTTTTAATAAATCTACATCTTTGTAGTCGATTTTCGTAATTTTGTTTGTAGTGAAATAGCAAACTTTACGACGACGACGTCCTCCACGACGGAATTGAGCCATGATAGTTCCTCCTAACATCTTTTAAAATTATTTTTTATATGTTATTTAAAAATTAAAATGGTAAATCATCATCAGAAATATTAATAGTTGAGCTGAAATCTGGCTCATTATTAAATGATTGCGATGGATTTCCGAAGCCTTGATCCATACTTGGTGCTCCCCCGAAAGGATTTCCACCAAAGCCATTTGATGCTGGCGCTTGTTGTTGGAATGATGGCGTACCACCGTATCCACCTCCAAAGCCTCCACCAAAGTCTTGTGATGGTTGAGCTCCAAAGTTTCCTCGATCAGCAGATGCAGAGCGTGGTTCTAAGAACTGTACGCTATCGCACACAACATCTGTTGTATAACGCATTGATCCATCCTGAGCCTGATAGCTACCTGTTTCAATACGTCCTTCCACTCCAATAAGAGATCCTTTACGTAAAAACTTCGCCATATTCTCAGCTTGGCCGCGCCATGCAACACAGTTAATGAAATCTGCTTGGCGTTCTCCATTTTGACTAGTGAAAGTGCGATTAACCGCAATACTGAATCGCAAGTTTGCGATCCCATTAGTTGTATACTTTAGTTCTGGATCACGAGTTAATCGCCCTACTAAAACAACGCGATTAATCATTTATACCACCCTCACTTAGTACATTAAAATCTTATTCTTCTTCTTTGATAGCGATGTAACGGATAACATCTTCGCTGATTCCAGCTAAACGATCGAATTCGTTTTTAGCTTCGATTGAAGAGTTAACTGTCATTACTACGTAGTAACCTTTTGTGAAATCTTCGATAGCATATGCTAAATCACGCATACCCCACTCTTTAGTTTCAACGATTTCCGCACCCATGTTAGTGAACATGTTTTGGAAGTTAGCGATTACTGCTTTGCGTCCTTCTTCTTCTAAGTTAGGACGAACGATGTACATAATTTCGTATTTTCTCATTATATTGCACCTCCTCTTGGTCTAGACGGCCCATATGCGGGCAAGGAGTAATAGTCTTATTACTCACAGTCATATATTATAGCACAGGTATATCTACTATAGCAAGTTAAAAAAAGATGTTATAATTTAATAATACATCCACTTTTTAAAATTAAATCGGCACGCCAAGTAGCGTGCCGATTTTTTGATTCACCACTAGAATCTAGTTGTAGGTATCATGACAAGTTTTAGTAGCTACCTAATGACGAATCATGTATAGTATGATTCAATTAATCAAAATTTATTCAATTTAAATGAATTTTTTTATACATTGAAACGGAATAACATAACATCTCCATCTTGAACGATGTATTGTTTTCCTTCTAAACGATAACGTCCCGCTTCACGAGCTGCTTGCTCTGAACCGTATTTAACTAAATCATCGTAAGAAACAGTTTCCGCGCGGATAAATCCACGTTCGAAATCACTATGAATGATTCCTGCACATTGAGGAGCTGTCATTCCTTTAATGAATGTCCATGCGCGAACTTCTTGCACACCAGCTGTGAAGTAAGTTGCTAATCCTAATAAATCATAAGCTTCGCGAATTAATTGATCTAATCCACTTTCTTTGATTCCTAATTCTTCTAAGAATGCCGCTTTTTCTTCATCTTCTAATTGAGAGATTTCTTCTTCGATACGTGCACATACTTTAATGACTTTTGCACCTTCACGATCAGCATACTCTTGTAATGCTTTCACGTATTCATTATCTTCTCCAGCCATTAAGTCATCTTCACCAACGTTAGCCACATATAAAATTGGTTTTAACGTTAATAATTGTAAATGTTTAATGGCTTGGATATCATCTTCATCTAATTCTAAAGCACGAGCAGGTAATTCTTGATCGAATCCAGCTTTTACTTTTTCTAAAACAGCTTGCTCAGCTTTAGCAGCTTTATCTCCTGATTTTGCTTGTTTTGCTAAACGTCCTAAACGACGATCGACTTGCTCCATATCCGCTAAAATTAACTCTAAGTTAATAACTTCAACGTCACGAATTGGATCAACTGAACCTTCAACGTGAATGATGTTTCCATCTTCGAAACAACGAACCACTTGAGTGATCGCATCTACTTCACGAATGTTAGCTAAGAATTTGTTTCCTAACCCTTCTCCATTACTTGCCCCACGCACTAATCCAGCGATATCTGTAAATTCAAAAGTTGTTGGAACAGTCTTTTTAGGACTAACTAATTCTGTTAATTTATTTAAACGCTCATCCGGAACTTCAACCACACCTACGTTTGGGTCGATTGTCGCGAATGGATAATTAGCTGCTTCAATTCCAGCTTGAGTAATTGCATTGAATAAAGTTGATTTCCCGACGTTTGGTAAACCAACGATTCCAGCTGTTAATGCCAATGTCTTCACGTCCTTTTTATCGTATAATATCGTTACTATTTTACACTATTTTTATCACTTTAGCAAAACGAACTCACATTCTGACATCTTTTTCTCTTAAACTTCATATAATGATTATAAATCAAGTGAAAGGATGTGGACACATGACACAAATTAATTTCTCAGTCAAAGGCTTAATTGTACGGAATCATGAATTTTTAGCCCTCCATAAAGTCAGTTCGCGCTGTGAATACTTTGATCTTCCAGGAGGAAAAATGAAACAAAATGAAAGTGCCGAAGAAACGTTGCGTCGAGAAATATTAGAAGAAACCTCCCTCTTAGTCAGACCCATCCGATTACTACATCAATGGGACTTTATAAACGATGATTACCTTATTATGGGCGTCATTTACTTATGTGAAATTCTCGAAGGTGAGATTAAGCTATCTAACGAGCACGACTACTATGAATGGTTACCCTTAAATGAAGATTCTATTCCATTATTAACGCCATCATTAGCACAGTCCATCTCTCATTTAAATTTTGAAAAAATCTAAAAACTCCCAAACGATGTCGGGAGTTTTTTTAGATAGCGCCTTTAATTAAAATAAATTAAAATACCAATTTAACAACGATGAACCATAAAATAAACAAAGATAAGACGCAATCGCAATAAAAGGTCCGAAGCCCAGTGGCTTCGTCTTATCTTCCATAAACATTAACATATAAATTAAAGCAAAAACTGCTGCTAAAAATAATGATAGGAATGTGCTAGAAATCCCTAAGACAAATCCAATAACAGCGTATAACTTAATATCTCCACCACCAAGCGCCTCTTTCCTAAACAGAAATTGTCCCAATAAACCAACAGCATATAACGTCAGAAAACCAACGCCCCCTCCTATTAAACCTGATACTAAATCATACTGTGGATAAATAATATAAAGGATAAGAAGCACCGCACTGAAAAATAGAAGCACTTTGTCTAAAATCAACTGATAATAAATGTCCGATACGGTGATGATGATGAGCATCGATAAAAACGCCCACGCCACATAACTTTCACCCGTAGTGAATCCTTCAAAACCATAGAACCAAACAGGAAACACAAATAAAAGTCCAGCAAAAATCTCCGATAATAAATAAATCGGCTTAATCTTCATGCCACAGGAACGACATTTCCCACCTTGTAACACATAAGAAAGCACTGGCATTAATTCATAAAATGTGAGTTCATGACAACACCCTGGGCAGCGGGAGCGATCACTCACCCAATTCTCTCCAATCGGCATCCGATATCCAACCACGTGATAAAAAGAACCTAAAGTAGATCCGAGAAAAAAAATTAATATATATATTATTAACATTTGACACTCTCCTCTCTGTATATCTTCATATACGCTATCTAACATTAATTTCATTTTTAATTGATTCCTATATTTAATTTTTTTACCTCTTTTTGTAAATATTATTTAAATTTGTGGATAAACTAAATCTCGAGGTGAAGTTATGAGATTATGTGAGATGTTATCCACTTTTTTTAGATCTAAATATACGCGTGTGACCACGATTATTTGTGTTGAACTGGTCGCAATTCTTTGTTTAACAGTTTATCAATATTTCAAGTATTTGCCTGCTCCAGACATTAATGTAAATACAGCGATTACGTTTTATGATGCGGATGGTGAAGTCTTTTTAGAGAAGACGTATCCGAAAGATCAACACTGGGTTAGCCTAAATGAGATTTCTCCGTATGTGATTAATGGTTTCATTGCAACTGAGGATCGGAACTTTTATGACCATTTCGGATTCGACCCGCTTCGAATAGCCAAAGCTTTGGTAACCAATATCACGTCAGGAACCCGTTCACAAGGTGCATCAACGATTACTCAACAATACGCTCGTAACCTTTATTTAAGCTTTGAAAAAACATGGTCTCGTAAAATTAAGGAAGCTTTTTATACGCTTCGGCTTGAGTTAAGTTACGATAAAGACACGATTTTAGAAGGTTATTTAAACACCATTAACTTTGGCCACGGGAATTATGGCATTGAAGATGCTTCACTTTATTACTTTGGAAAGCATGCCAGTGAGCTCACATTGGCTGAAGCCTCCGTTTTAGTTGGAATTCCAAAAGGACCTAGCTACTACTCCCCAATTAGTCATCCTGAAAATTCAGCCAAACGTCAAAAAATCGTCTTAAATTCGATGCTGGCCGAAAATTATATTAATCAAGAAGAATATGATGAGGCCATGAATACTGAAACAGTCGTCATCGGTGAATACCCAGAAGACATTGATTACGATGCGCCATACTACGTAGATGCGGTGTTAACCGAAGTGGACAAACTCTTAGTTGGTCAAACAAGCTCTTACCGTAACTTAAATATTTACACCACATTAGACCGTGATATTCAAACCTATGTGAACGAAGCCATTCAAGAGAATGTGACAGATCAAGAGGTTCAAACTGCCGTTATTGTCATCGAACCTTCCACCGGGTACGTTAAAGCTCTGAGTGGAGGTAATGATTATGAGACCTCTCAGTATAATCGAGCCCTTTATAGTGAACGTCAGATTGGTTCCTTAATGAAACCTTTCCTTTACTATGAGGCTTTAGAATATGGATTCAATCCATCCACCACCTTTATGAATGAGCCGACTACCTTCCCTTATAATGATGGAAAAGATACTTATACCCCAAATAATTATTCCAATGCTTATGCGTATTCTAACATTCCGATGGCCAATGCACTTGCCGTTTCAGATAATATTTATGCGGTTAAAACTCATACCTTTTTAGGGCTCAATGTTCTTCCCGAAACAACGAAACGTTTTGGAATTACAGCTGATATTCCTGAACTTCCATCGGCTGCACTTGGAGTCGAGCCGGTCAACATTATGGAAATGGCAGAGGCTTACAGTGTTTTTGCTAATAATGGGAAGTCTGTTGAACGAAAATTTATTACACAAATTACAGATGATCGTGGATTTTTAGTTTATTCCGATAAACCAACGGAAGGTGAGCAAATCTTAGATCCAACCAAGACCTATGTGATGAATGAAATGATGACAGGAATGTTTAATATGCAACAAAATAATCACCTTTCAGTCACAGGACTCTCCATTATTCCAAATTTAACCCATCAATACGCTGGAAAAAGTGGATCAACTAACACTGATTCATGGATGATTGGTTATACCCCAGAAATTGTAACAACGGTTTGGACCGGTTACGATCAAGGCCGGACACTAGATGGTGTTGAGGTCAATCGTTATGCTAAAAATATATGGTCACAAGTCATGGAAAACTCACTCAAAGAATCAGGGTCACAGTGGTTTGAAACTCCTAAAGATGTCGTTGCGGTTAAAGTTGATCCAACGACCGGTTATTTAGCTTCAGAGAACTGTCAGAAAAAGGTCACACTCTATTATGAAACAACTAATGTTCCAAGCACCGCTTGTATCGGACACCACCATGAAAGTGCCCTTGTGGATCATGAAGAATTGAGTAATGACTAATAGATATAAATCTTCAAGATAGACAAAAAGAAGCACCTTGAACAAGGATGCCTCTAACCTTCTAGATATCTTTCACATTTTAGAATCAAGCTTAGTTATTAAAAGAATTCAATACGACGACATCCTATAGTCCAGATAAAATTTTTTACAATGTAAAAAATTTATCTGGACTTATATATTTTGAAGATTTTTTATTCTTCTGAACTACTTTTATTAGTAGTTCCCTCTTAAATAAACACCTTTTTCTAATTGCTTTAATGCGTCTTCGATTCCCCCTTTATCTGATTTTGAAACCTCACTTAAGTGAAATAACTTCTCCGTTACGTTCTAAGATTAATGGGTTCACCATTCGTGATTTCAGTTTTCTTTTAATCGTGTAGTTAGTTTCATCTTCGATTAGCTTGGCATTAGGGTGAAGCTTTTCTAATTGTTTGATAATACCTTCTTCTAATGCTCGTTTTAATAATTACAATAAATTGGAATTCTAATTACTGTGATTAATACCAACAATAATCCCTCTACGTTGACAATTCCGTATAATAACTTTTGATTTTTATCATTTTAATGTCATTCACTAACAATCTATGAATGATACTTCATATTAAATGAATCCTAACTATAGTTTAAATACCAACTGAAATCAGAAAAGCCAGAGGAGTTGTCCTCTGGCTTTTAAATGTTATTCAATACATTCCTTATTCATTAAAGGCTATTTCCGTCTGCGGGTTGAATAGTTTCTGATAGTGTTTTGGTTTGACCATCTTGAATAACTGTTAATTCAAGCTTATCTCCCTCGCGCATTAAATATAATTTCTTTCTAAATGCCATTGTATCTTCAACTTCTTCGCCATTAATAGCTGTGATAATATCTCCAGCTTTAAGCCCCATTTTTTCAGCAAGTCCACCTTCAAAGACTTCATAGATAAACACACCTGTTTTTTGGTCAGTTGGAATCTTTAACATTTCTTTTAAACGATCTGGAATCATACTCATTTCTTGAATATAAACCCCTAATTGTGGACGACGAACTTCACCGTATGTTTCTAAATCTGTAATAATCGGAATTGCTACATAGGTTGGAATTGAGAATGACATTCCTTCAACTGAGCTTGTCGCAATTTTCATTGAGTTAATTCCAACGACTTTTCCATCTAAGTTAATTAAAGCTCCACCACTATTCCCTGGGTTAATCGCTGTATCAGTTTGTAAAACTGTCATTTCCCAATCGTCACGGTTATCCCCATTTAAATCAACGGCAATGACACGATCTTGCCCTGAAACAATTCCTGATGTGGCAGATCCAGCGAAATCTAATCCTAACGGGTTCCCGATAGCAATAACAGTTTGTCCAACTTTTAAATCTTCAGTGTTTCCGAATTCAGCTACTGCCTCAACCTCAACACCACTTACTTTTAAAACAGCTAAATCTGTATAAATATCGCTACCAACTAAAGTGGCCTCAGCACGTTCTCCATTTGAGAAAACAACTTCAAAATAATCACCACTGTCAATAACATGTTGATTAGTTACGATATAAGCATCATTACCATCTGTTTTATAAATAATTCCTGATCCTTCACCTTGAGTCGTATTACGAGCAAAGTTAACAACCCCAACAATCGCTGGTGATACTTTATTAATTGCATCGATTCGTGCCTCTTCTTGTGTTACGACTTCACGCTCAACGACATTTTGCACAATTTGAGTATTCCCCTGTGAATCAGTAGTTTGAGTAAATCCAGAGTTTACATTTTGATTATCACTCTTATCATGATAATAATTAGCAATAAAGAAGACACTCCAAGCTGTGACTAATACAACTAGTAATGTATAAATCACTTTACCCATATTAAAGTTTTTCATTTCATCATCAACCTTTCAAAATTTTATGTCATCTTAAATAAGGTACAAGCATTTGCTGTCGTCTGTTCACAGACCCTTTCATATGGTAAATCCTTTAGTTCTGCAATTTTCTTTGCCACTAATGAGACATAAAACGGCTCATTACGTGTTCCACGATGCGGATGCGGTGTTAAATATGGAGCATCGGTTTCCACTAATAAATGTTCTAATGGAATTTCAGTTGCAACTGCCTGTGGACGACGACCATTCGTAAATGTGACAGGCCCCCCAAGTGAAATCTTGAAATTTAAGTCAATAAATTGACGTGCCATTTCTACACTTCCACTATAACAGTGCATCACCCCACCTACCGTGTGAGCATCATGAGCTTTTAAAATTTCTAACGTATCTGCAATAGATTCACGCGTATGAATAACCAATGGCTTATTCACTTCTTGAGCTAATTTAATTTGTCGAATGAATACTTCTTTTTGTAAATCAACCGGCGACGTATCCCAATGATAATCAAGTCCGCATTCACCAACAGCCACGACTTTCGGATGTTTGACCTGTTCAACTAACTCCGCAAACAATTCTTCCGTTAAATAGATGGAATCGACTGGATGCCATCCAACGGCGGCGTAAATGAAGTCATATTGTTCCGCTAATTCAATAGCGCGTCGATTAGAACGCTGATCATATCCAACAACGAGCATGCATGTCACGCCCTCATTCTTCGCGCGTTCCATGACTTCTAGCAAGTCATCCGCATATTTCTTATCATTTAAATGTACATGAGTATCAAAAAGCACGTTATCACCTATCTTTAAAAGTAATCACTCATTATATTTTCCGCCGTTTCCAATTTTATCATACATCAAAATATCGGACATTTTATGATATTGATTTAGAAATCTTGTGGAAAAATAAGTGTTATTTTCATTATAGCAAAATCAACCTAAAATCAGGATAGATTAGCAAGAAAAGTATTTAAATCTCCAAAAATAGACATGTCCTCCTATCTACTAGTTAAACACCTCTTACTTAAATTAACCTTAAATCAAATAACCTGAACAACTAAAATAAAAAAGCTCGGATTGAGGTTTTCATTTTAATTGTTTTCCACAATACGGACAAACCTTAACCCCTAACGACCCTTGTAAAGGTAAAAATTTTCGACAACTCGGGCAGCGACAAAAAATAAATAAAATAACCATCGCGGTAAAAAAGACCGCCATGCCTATCCATGAACAAACTTGAATATATTTCTGCACTGACAATCTCAATAAAAATAACACAATAGCAATAATAAGGAACACATAACCAACTACTCTCGCTTTCAACGGTGACACTAAAATCCCCCTCTTCTTATTTCCATTATATGAATGAAAAAAAGACATTATCCACAAGGATAATATCTTTTCTCTGTTTCAAATATGTTACCTTTCTTATCTCAAGATTAACATATTTAATCTTCAATCCAACATGCTAATTCTTCAGGTGTCGCTAAAACTGAGTGGGTCTCACTGAGTTGATGGCGCACCCCTTTTGAATAATCCACATCCGATGAATCATAGATTAAAATTTCTCGAGATTTTTCATAAATCGGATCAGGATTTGGAATCGCTGATAATAAAGATTTTGTATACGGATGGACTGGGTTATTGAAAATTTCATCACGTGTTCCCACTTCAACTAAGTACCCTAAATGCATGACTCCAATACGATTGGAGATATATTTAACCATCGATAAATCATGCGCAATAAATAAATAGGCAATCCCTGTTTCCTTTTGAATTCGTTTCATTAAATTCACAACTTGTGCTTGAATCGAAACATCAAGTGCACTAATGGCTTCATCCGCGATGATTAGTTTGGGATTCATAATTAACGCACGGGCAATTCCAATCCGTTGACGTTGTCCTCCAGAAAATTGGTGCGGATAACGGTACGCATGGTCACGAGATAACCCAACACGTTCTAACATTTTAAACACCATTTCATCACGTTCTTCTTTAGATTGATACAGCTTGTGGACATCTAATCCTTGTGCAATTAAATCTAATACTTTTTTACGCGGATTGAGTGATGCCATCGGATCTTGAAAAATCATTTGCATATTTGTTCGTAAGTGACGCTCTGTTTCTTTATTTAATTTTCCTGAGATATCCACATCATCAAATAAAATAGTTCCATCTGTTGGTTCATATAAACGAATAATCGAACGTCCTGTTGTGGATTTTCCAGACCCACTTTCCCCAACTAACCCAAACGTTTCCCCAGGATAAATCTCAAAATCTAAACCATTGACAGCTTTTACGGTGTAATTTTTATTTATTTTAAAATGTTGTGTTAAATTCTTAACCTTTAATAATGGCTCCATTAGAAACAACCTCCTTTCTTCATCTTCTCAATTCGACGTTTCAAGGCTTCCGGCATTTCCACCTTTGGCGCTCTCGCATCAGCCAACCAAGTGGATACCCGATGTTTTCCCCCAACATTATACATGGGTGGGTCTAAGCGATAATCAATATTTAAAGCAAACTCATTACGGGGTGCAAAAGCATCCCCTTCGACTTGATACAATAAATTCGGTGGTGTTCCCGGAATGGTGTATAAATATTCATCATCAGATTCTAAATCTGGAATTGAGGATAACAATCCCCACGTATATGGGTGCCTAGGATCATAAAAAATCTCTTCTACCGATCCTTTTTCGATAATTTTACCTGCATACATCACGGCTACATAATCCGCAATATTAGCAACGACACCTAAGTCATGCGTAATAAAGATAATTGCTACATTTGTTTTTTGTTGAATCTCTTTTAATAAACGTAAAATTTTTGCTTGAATCGTCACATCAAGTGCCGTCGTTGGTTCATCACAGATTAAAACTTCGGGTTCACACGCTAACGCAATCGCAATCACGACACGTTGACGCATCCCCCCTGAAAGTTGGTGTGGATATTGTTTAAATCGTTTCTCAGGATCGGTAATTTCAACAAGCTCTAACAATTCAATCGCCTTTTCCTTCGCTTCATGAAATGACGTATGATAATGCTCCTGCATCCCTTCAATAATTTGACGCCCAATCGTCATTGTTGGATCAAGTGACGTCATTGGGTCTTGAAATACCATCGCAATCCGTTTTCCACGAATATGACGTTGCATCTCTTGGTCACTTAACTTCGTTAAATCACGCGTCACTTCTTCTCCATCACGTTCATAAGTAAACTGAATACTGCCTTTTTCAATCTTCCCATTCTCACTTAAAATCCCTAAAATAGCTTTCGTCGTCACAGACTTACCAGAACCACTTTCCCCAACAATCGCAAGTGTCTCTCCTTCATATAAATCTAGTCGAACTCCACGAATGGCACTAACACTACCTGAGGATGTCGCAAATGAAATCTCTAAATCACGAACTGATAAAACTTTTCTTCGTCCCATATCCATCACCTCCTACATCTCTTTCATCTTCGGATCAAACGCATCGCGAAGTCCATCGGCTAACAAGTTAAAACTCAACATCAAAATCGCTAAAACCACAACTGGGAATAATAACATATGTGGATAAGCAAGTAACGACTTAAACCCATCACTAATCAAGACTCCTAAAGATGCCATCGGTGGTTGTAATCCAAGTCCAATAAATGCTAAAAATGACTCATAAAAAATTGCATTTGGAATTGAAAACATCGACATAATAATCACTTGTCCAAAAATATTCGGTAAAATATCCTGCTTAATAATTCCTACAGTTTTTACCCCTAACGTTCTTGAAGCTAAAATGTAATCAAGTTCCTTTAACTTCAAGACTTGTGACCTTACGACGCGACTCATCCCAATCCAACCTGTAATTAATAAGGCGATTGTGATGGATAAAATTCCGGGCTTCATCACAATAACCAGTAGCGTGACAATGACTAAACTAGGAATTCCACTTAGGATTTCAATAAATCGTTGCATATAAATATCAACCTGACCTCCAAGATAACCAGAAATCATTCCATAGGTCATTCCAAATACCATATCGATCAACACTGCTAACGCTGCAATATATAATGACACACGTGTTCCAATCCAAACACGAGTCCAAATATCTCTTCCTAGCGTATCTGTCCCGAAAAAGTAATACACATCCTCAAGTCCACGTTGTTCATATACATTGACTCCATTATGAGTTCCATCAAAAATTCCTAACTTTTCAAGTCCCGGAATTCGAGGTGGTAAATTAACATGATCCATCATAACTGAATCATATCCATGAGAACTTAACATTGGAGCAAAAATTGCTATTAACACTAGAAAAGCTATCATAATAAATCCAAATAAAGCCCCTTTATTTTGAATGAATCGATGCCAAACATCTTTCCAAAAGGATTGCCCTTGATAAATAACATCAGTTTTTAACCTTTCATCTTGAAATACACGCTCAAAATCATTTTGTAAAAAATCTTGATTAAGACTCATGATTTCCACCCTCTTTCGCTAAACGGATTCGAGGATCAATCACTCCATATAAAATATCCACAAGTAACATAACCCCGATAAATAACACACTATAGATAAAGGAAAGCGCAATAATCACATTATAATCATTAACTTGAATCGCTGTAACCAGTAAACTACCCATACCAGGAATTGCGAAGATTTTCTCTACCACTAAACTTCCCGTCATTAAACTTACCATTAGTGGAGCAACAACTGTAATAACTGGAATCAATGCATTTCGCATCGCATGTTTTAAAATTAAATTTTTCTTCCTAACCCCTTTTGCTTTTACTAGTAACATAAAATCAGACTGTAACACTTCTATCATTTCTGACCTTAAAAAACGTGCGACATTTGCAATAACAAACATCGAAAGTGCAACGGTTGGTAAGATTGTGGATAAAATTGGTTTATCTAAACTGTACGTAATGGGAAACCATTTAAACTTATACCCAAGGAAGAAGCATAACCCCAAAGCGAATACATAAGAAGGGACACTTACCCCAATAACTGAAATCACAGTTGCCCCTGTATCTAACCATGTATTTCGACGAAGAGCAGCGACTAATCCTAGTAATAATCCAATGATTGTTCCTAGTACAACGGCCTGTAATCCAATCCGAATTGTTATCCACACCCGTCCACTAATTAATGTACTAACTGGCATATCCTTTTGGATGGCATATGATACCCCAAAGTCACCATCAAAAATAGCTAATTTTAAATAATTAAAAAATCGAGTAAGCGGCGATGCATCTAATCCATACTTGGCATCTAATAATGCACGTTGTGCCTCAGTTAATTTTTCATCATTAAACGGTGTCCCTGGCATTAATTCAAGCATTAAAAATAAGAAAAATAAAATTAAAAAGATGGTAACGACTGAAATCATAACCCGCTTCATAACATATTTCCACATACCCCCACCTCCAAATATAAAAATATTACAGGGGGATTCCCCTGTAATAGCCTACTCTTCGATTGTTACATTTTTATAAATAAATGGAACACCAACTGAGTGAGTTTCAATTCCTTTAACTTGTTGATCAATTAAGTACGTATTTCCTTGTTGATACATTGGTAAAGCAGCAGCATCCCGAGCAATTAATAATTCTTCAGCTTCTTTCATCGCTTCCCAACGGGCTTCAATATCGTAAACTAAATCCCCTTTACCAATGCTATTCATTAATGTGTCATACTCTTCACTTGAATAATTTGGATAGTTATTTGAACCACCTGTAATAAACATATCTAAATAAGTCGTTGGATCCGCATAGTCTGGTCCCCAACGTGTAATTCCTAATTGATAGTCCCCAGCACGCATTAACTCTAAACGATTTTTCTTAGGTTGCGATTTTAGCTCAATTGTTAATCCAGGTAAATTTGTTTGAAGTTCAGATTGAATAAATTCAGCGCATTTTTTCATTGAATCTGTATCTTCAAATAATAGTTCTAATGTTAATGTTTCAATTCCTAATTCTTCTTTTGCCTTTTCCCAGTATTCCTGTGCTACTGCTACATCATATGTCATATAATCATTCGGTGATGTTTCACGGAAGTCTTTTCCGTCAGGTCCTGTTGCTAAAGTAACTGGCACAATAAAGTTAGCCACTGTTGAACCATCATTTAATACCGTTTCTGTTAATTGCTCTTTATTTACAGCACGTCCTAATGCTTGGCGTAAATTCACATTTTGCAATTCTTCTAATTGTTCATTAGGTGCAATATACCATAAGTACCCTTCATGAATTAACGTAAACGCCTCATTTTCTTTATATAAATCAACGATTTCTCCTGCTAAACGAACAACATCTAAGTTTCCTGACTCAAATTCAAGTGCAGCTGTTTGAGAATCTTTCATAATTTTGTACTCGATTCCATCAATGTTCACATTACCTTTATCATAATATGAATCATTTTTCTCTACTTTGAAGCTATGCCCTTGTGTCCACTCTGTCATTTTGAATGGCCCATTTGCAAGTAGTCCATCAGGACTTTGTGCATAATCCGCTCCTTTTTCAGTAACGAATGCTTCATTCATTGGGAAAAATGAAGGAAAGGTCATTAACTGTAAGAAATATGGAACTGGTAATGCCAATGTTACCTCTAACGTAGAGTCATCCACAGCTTTAACTCCTAATTCTTCAAGTGAAGCTTCCCCTGCATTTACAGAAGCAGCATTTTTAACCCCCGCTACATCCATAATGAATGCATATTCACTCGCCGTATTCGGATCAACTAAGCGTCGCCAGGCATAAACAAAATCATTTGCCGTTACAGGATCTCCATTACTCCATTTTGCATCTTCACGTAAATGGAACGTATAAACTAATCCATCTTCAGATACATCATAACTTTTTGCAATGGCTGGAATCGCATTTCCATCTGCATCTGATGTGTATAACCCCTCAATTGTGGCAGCAATCACTTCAAATGATAACCCATCTGTTGCAATATGCTGATCCATAGATGCTAATTCAGTATCTTTTGCCACTTTAAGGATTTTCTCACTACTAGATTCAGAATCCCCTGAACAAGCCGTTAAGGTCACGATAGAAAACACAAAAATCATCAAAAATTTTGCATATTTCATCATGATAATTCCCCCTTTTCATAGAATCACTTCATGATTGTGACAATCATCAACTACCCGAAGCTTAATAAATACTATGAAAGAATAAATAACCTCATACTATGAAAACGCACACAAAAATGAAAAACCGCCTAAAAGGCGGCAAAAATCTATTTAAAACAATACTTATATCTTAATACTGAATCCTATAAACTTTTAAATTATTTAAAAGAAATTTATCTAAAGAAAATATCAATCATTAAATCATTTTATAACATATCATATATATGTGAATTTAGTAATTTTAAATTAAAATATTTATCTCTATCTTTTTCATTTGAAATATTTAATAGCTCTTTACAATGCAAGCAAGTATCTAAGCTAAATGTACTTAAACACTTTATTTCCATGATATCCATCCCCGATTGAATCAAATTCATTATTACATACTTACATAATGATTCTCCTTCAAAAGTACCAATTACTTTATTCATTACTTTATATACAACTGGACTAATGTGTCTAGGGTTTATTTGTTGTCCGACTTTATTAATAAAAAAATTCTTTCTATTATCGTCTAATATTTCATTTACTTTTAAAATTTTATCTCTTAAAGAATTATATTTTTTAAAATCGCGAGCTAAATTATCCGGAAGTTTAATCCATATACCATTAATTCTAAGTTTATTAACATCTTCTAGATAATCTTCTTTATTTATTGTTAAAAAAACTGCATTTTTTATTCCCGTTAACATTACTAATTTCATCATTATAGCTGATATAAATAATCCAGCTTCAGTTTTATAAGAGTTTTCTAAATCATAGTTATCTACACTGTATGACTCAATTATCCTATTACATTCTTTTAATAATTGAAAAAATTCATCATCACTAATGGGATCCTTCATTTGTGTCATATTTAATTTCAATTGCTCTATCTTATTTTTTATTGCTTCATCCAATGAATATATTTCTTTGGTACTATCGAATGTTTGATTATTAATATCATGATTGTATGCTAAATAAGAAAAAAAACCTTTTAACACTGTTATATAACTATCAACAGTTGATTTATAATTTATTCCATAATTATGCACATAATATTCAACACTATCTAATATCTTATTAATTCCTATACTATTTAAAATCTCTCTGTAATTCTTACTATTTGCTCCACACTCTTCTTCTAAGTAATTTATAAAAGCATCAACTTTACTATTATATATATCCTTAGATTTCTCTTTCGTCTGTTGTATAAATGAATTTTTCAAACTATTTAACATGATACACTCCATTCTCACTAGTTAATAACTTTTAATATATCTCATTCAATTTTTCATATCTTTTTCATCATGTGGAGTTTATGTTTGAACATATCTTCTACTATTAGTTTTAAAATAATTACATGATAACTATAATTGTAACATATCATCTGATTTTATTAAGTAAAAATACTTATTTTAAAAATAAAATTCCTTCTATATGCATCTTAATTTTTTATCAATCCCCATTTATTTCATTCTATAAAAATAAAAAATAGATTTTCTAAAATACTCTCTTTGAAAATCTATTTTTAAATTAGAAATGAATCAATCCACTTACCATAAAGAAATTAATTCATTTTATAATTAATTCCAATGCAAGAGCTTATCTATGTAAACCTTATCCCCTACTTTGTTTCGTAATAAAAAGACTACCTTTCGGTAGTTTCAATACCTATTCATTTAAACTTGATTTATTCTACAATCTACAAATCACCCTACCAGCGGAGGAAAGCCATGACTTTGCTCTGCGAGCAAAACACATGGCGCAGGGGACCCACCTTGTAAAATAAAAAAGTTGCGAAAGGCAACCTAATTTATACTCATTTAAGAAGTGTTAAGACTACAACTTAGGAATCACCCCAGCTATTGAGGATTGTTCACTTCGTTCACTGCTGGGGGCCCCACTCCGTTTCGTAATAAAAAAACTACCTTGCGGTAGTTTTTTTATTACTTCACTTTCGATCCGTTTGGTAATTCGTCGATGATTGTTGGTAATGTTAATGTTCCGTCATTAGAAGCTGCTAAGACCATACCTTCTGATAATTCTCCGCGAAGTTTTACTGGTTTTAAGTTTGTTACAACTAAAACTTTACGTCCAACTAATTGTTCTGGTTGGTAGTGTTCAGCGATTCCAGATACGATTTGACGAACTTCTGATCCTAAGTCGATTTGAGAGACTAATAAGCGGTCTGCTTTTGGATGTTGTTTACATTCTTTGATTTGACCAACTTTGATTTCTACTTTCATGAAGTCATCGATTCCAATTAATGGAGTCGTTTCTACTTCTTCGATTTTTTCTTCTTTTTTAGGTTCTTCAGTTGTTGGTTTAACTGATTGTGACATTTGATCTTTAATGTATTCCACTTCTACTTCTACCTCCAGACGTGGGAAAATAGGTGTTCCTTTTTCAACCACTTTTGTGTTTGTTGCTAATGTATCAAATTTAGTTAAGCTATCCCATGCTTTAGATGCTTCACCTTCAATTCCTAATTGAGCAAAGATTTGTGGCGTTGTGCGAGGCATAAATGGTTCAATCATGATAGCAATTTGACGTAAAGATTCAGCTAAGTGATTCATCACTGATGCTAATTTTTCTTTATTAGCTTCGTCTTTAGCTAATACCCAAGGAGCAGTTTCATCAATATATTTATTTGTACGAGCGACTAATGCCCAAATATCAGATAAAACGATGCTAAATTGCATGTCTTCAAAGTTTTTCTCAACTTTTTCAACTGTCATTTTGATGAAGTCTTCTAATGTTTGATCAAATTCAGTGACTTGTCCAGCATAAGTAGGAATCACTCCATCAAAATATTTATTAATCATAGAAACTGTACGGTTTAATAAGTTTCCTAAGTCGTTAGCTAAATCGAAGTTAACACGCTCAACGAATGATTCTGGTGAGAATACTCCGTCTTGACCAAATGGTAATTCACGTAATAAGAAGTAGCGAACAGCGTCTAATCCATAACGTTCAATTAACATTTCAGGGTAAACGACGTTTCCTTTTGACTTAGACATTTTACCGTCTTTCATCATGATAAATCCATGAGCGAAAATTTTCTTTGGTAATGGTAAATCTAATGCCATTAAGAAAATTGGCCAATAGATTGTATGGAAACGAACGATATCTTTACCTACCACATGAACATCAGCAGGCCAGTATTTATTGAATAATTCTTCGTTATCTGATCCGTATCCTAAAGATGTGATGTAGTTAGATAATGCATCTACCCATACATAAATAACGTGTTTAGGGTCACCTGGAACTTTAACTCCCCAATCAAACGTTGTACGAGAAACTGATAAATCTTCTAAACCTGGTTTGATGAAGTTGTTTACCATTTCATTTTTACGTGATTCAGGTAAAATGAATTCAGGATTTGCATTATAGTATTCCATTAAACGATCCGCATATTTTTTCATGTTGAAGAAGTATGACTCTTCTTGAACAACTTTTACGTCACGTCCGCAATCTGGACATTTTCCGTCTACTAATTGCGTTTCTGTATAATATGACTCACAAGGTGTACAATATAATCCCTCGTAATGTCCTTTATAAATATCTCCATTTTCCATGAATTTAGCGAAGATTTTTTCTACGATTTCTTCATGACGTTTTTCAGTCGTACGGATGAAGTCATCATTTGTGATGTCCATCATTTCCCATAACTTTTTAGCTGCATCTGCAATTTCATCCACATAAGTTTGTGGATCTTTTCCTGCTTCTTGCGCTTTCTCTTGGATTTTTTGTCCATGCTCATCCATCCCAGTTAAGAAACGAACATCGAAACCACGAGAGCGTTTATAACGAGCCATAGCATCAGAAGCGACAGTCGTATAAGCTGTTCCGATATGGAATTTCCCACTTGGATAGTAAATTGGAGTTGTAATATAAAATGTTGGCTTAGTCACTCAAATTCACCTCTTCAAATTCATAATGCCTATATTATAGCACATTTAAGACATCTTTAGACATGAAAAAAGCGCCTCTACGGAAATGAAGTATAATTATCACTAAAATTACAGTTTCTTGCTTATAACAAGGTGCCCAAATATTCGTCAAACCATCAAAACTTCTTTTCAATTAGACAAAAATCACATGTATAAATTTGACTATCAATCAAGGTGTACATACGAAAATCTTATTTCTATATCCTTCGACATTCTTAGTTTGATAAACTAGTTGCCAAGGGGGAGATACTACTATGAAAAATGTAAAAGGTCAACTCACACAACGGGATATTAACTTAATTGAATATTGTCTCTCTCACTTACCCATTAACAGCGATATCGCTGCAACACTTTTTTATCCAAATAAATATATTGCTCAACGAAGACTAACAACGATTCATAATCTTAAACAACTGAAACGAACGGAACGGTTAGTTGTGAATCAACCTTATATTTATTATCATGAGAAAAAAGATTTAAAAAACTATCCATTTAGCGAGTTGCTTTATCATATTAAGTGTGATGGATTTGAAATCGAGAACTATCAATTTGAAAACAATTGTCTCACTGCCACTATCCACAAGGTAGATGTCTCTTATAAAATCAATGCCACGCTTAACAACATTCCACAAATCTATAAACGACTCTCACTCAATCAATAAAAGCCATCCAAATGCGGATGGCTTTTATTCTTTTAAGTAGATGTCAACAACATCTCCCCGACAAAACGAAGTAATCATTTCACTTAATTGCTGTGAATAAAAGGCATACTCCGTTAATTTTTTAATCGGAATCCATTCTACTTCTACTTGACTATAATCTGTACTAATATCAAATAGTTTATCTTTTTTCTCAATGACATGACATAAAAAGATATGTTCTATCTCACGAACCTGATTTGATTGATAGCCATCAAAACGATGTGCCTCATAATCCCGAACAAATAATAAATCATGGACTCTTACATTTAAATTTACTTTATCTAAACAATGCCTCACCGTTGCATCAAATATATTTTCTACTTTTAAAGCTTCACCACCAGGTAACATATAATAGAACGTGTCCTTATCTACATCATCTGAAAATCTTAAACAAAGCAGTTTCCCATCTTCAACGATCACTGCCCGCACTAAACTTCTCATCAAATGCAGCCCTCCCTTAAAAATCGTTCCTTAAAATATACGAAATATCTTAGAAAAATAAACCAAAAATATAAAATTTTATAATATTGCTTTTCTCCTATTATCTATATGTTAAACACCCATCGATGTGATAAAAAAGTCGTCTAAATGAGAAAAATCCTAGCAGATATTTACTAGGATTTTAAAACTTTATTTTTTAACAACTTTACGTTTTAAAAGTAACCACATTCCCGCTACAACAGCTAATGCTCCACTTATAATAAGTGGCAACTGTGCTTCAAGCCCTGTTTCAGGTTGATTGTCTGAGTCTGTTGTACCTGTTCCATTATTATCAGTTGACGGTTTATTCTCAGGCGTTGTTGTTCCTGACTGATTATCATCTGTTGATGGTTTGTCATCTGTTGATGGCTTGTCATCTGTTGATGGCTTGTCATCTGTTGATGGCTTGTCATCTGTCGATGGTTTGTCATCTGTCGATGGTTTGTCATCTGTCGATGGTTTGTCATCTGTTGATGGCTTATCTTCAGGTGTTGTTGTGTCTTTAACAAGTGAATCTAAATAATTTACAACATCTGTTTGAGTTGTTAATGCTGTCATTACTAAGTAATATGTATCAGTTCCATTTGTTAATGTCACATCATATGTTACTTTTCCATCTTGTTCTTGACGTTCAACAACCATTTCATAAGCATTAAATGATTCCATCATTGCTTGTAACTTAGCTACCTCTGCTGAATCAACGACTGTTAATGCTAATGGATTAGCTTGAGTTGCATCTCCTTCAATAATAGAAACAACTGTCTCATCAATTAATGGTTTTAAGGCATCTGGAATGATATAACTTGGTTTTTCAGCAACAATTAATGTTGTTGTCTGACTTGCAGCTGGATTCCCCCAACGATCTTGTGCATCATATTGAATCGTATAAATACCTGCTTTAGTTACAATACCATCTACAAGTGTCGTTGTATAATCACCTGTTGCTTTAACTGTGATGTTATATCCTGTATGGTCAACCGCTGTAATTCCTTCTAATACATCGAATGAATCTCCAACAGTTAATTCAACTTGTTGCTTCACACCCTCAATAACAGGATTTGAAGCATTTTCTACCTTATTCTCTACGATAACTGGAACAGTTAAAGTCGTTGTTTCATTTAATGAATCTGTTACCTTATAAGTTAACGTATATGAACCGATGATACTTGTATCAACATTCCCTTCAACTGTTACTGTTACATTGTCATCTTCCTCATCAGTTGCAATGACATAGGCTAACTGTTCTTCATTAGTAAATGAATCACCTACTGTTAACATGATTTTTCCTTCTACAATCTTAGAAGAATCGATTAACTCTAATTGAGGTAATGTGTTATATGTTAAGGCACCTCCATTATCAACAGTTAATGCTGGTCCAGTCACCTGTTTATTTGTTGCATTTACGACATATTTATAACCTGTTCCATCTTCATGAACATCTGATGTTAATGTATATTTAGTTGCCTCTTTAGAAGAAATAACATTAATTTCCCCAATCTCAATTGTTCCACCTGATTTTGTTAATGGCTGATTAGATACAATATAGAAATCTAATGCTTTTTTATCATCACTTAGTTTAACTTGTTTTTGTACTTCACTATTAGCCGTATTAGTGACTAACCAATTTAAACTATCTTCATTAAAAGAAATGTCTCCATCAAGTTTAACACTAAATTGTAAGGCTTTCGGCATTTCAACAACATTCGATAATGAAATTTTTAATGTATCTTTATCTAGTTTATCAATGGCTAATCCAATGTTATCTTCCGTAACTGGAGTTGCTGCTCCACCTGATTGAGAAAAGAAAATAGCACCTGCTGCCGTAACCGTAATTGCAGATAAACTAAACATAAATTTTTTCGTGTTTAATTTCTTCATACTTCTCTCCTTAAGTAATGAAGATGAGTATTTCTCATCTTCATCCAATTCGTTACTAACGTGTGATGTTAGTAATTTGTTCTTTTGTAATTTTTTTAACTACTTGATGATTTACTGTTTTCGTTTTATTAAAAGAAATTGATGGTAAGTTTTCAGGAACATCAATCATAAATGTATTACTTACTAAACGTTGTCCATCTGTTGTAAGATTTGCTGTATCTGTACGATATAATTCGGCAAAAATTGATTGATTTTGTTTGAATTGCTCGACGAATTTTGGTTCTACCCAATAAATCCATGTTCCTTCTGAAATCTCTTCTAAGTCTCCATCACTTGGGATATTTGCTAATAAAATCCCATTATATTCATCAGCAATATGTTGATCATTTTCATTTAATACTAATGGAATATTGAAGGCTGGATTACCAGAGTATTCTCCTGTAATCACAACTGATCCTTGTGGAATTTTTTGTTCTTCATTCACATCTGCTGTTTCAGGATTATCTGCTTGATAAATGTAATCTTCTGATAAAATACCGATTCCATTTTCATAGGTTTGATTATCACTCGATACTCCAATTTCGATGTTATCTCCTGGAGGTCCAACTAATTCTAATTCAGCAACTGAAATATTGTTAGCAGCTAATGCATATAAACGTACATAACGAATTTGATATGTATTTAATTGATTTTCTGCTTCAACACCATCTTTTCCGAAGTAAATCATTTCAGTTGGGTTATTAGCATCTAACTTGAATGTTCCTTTATTAACTGTTGTCCAGTTTGTTCCATCAACACTTACATCAATTTGATAATTCTTAATTGCATAATCACCAATTGTTGATTTGAATAATCCATTTGTTACTGGAGCTGTGTATTTTAATCCGATAACTGATTTTACTGATTGTAAATCAAGTTGAATATATGATGTAATGTTTGGTTTTAATTGATCATTATGAGGATCCATTGTGTTATATTCTGAGCTTGTTAATTTACGTCCCTCATAAATTGTTGATGTATCCCCATCTAAGATATTAGCTAATCCCGGATTCGGAACTGCCGCATGGAAATCATTATTTTCATCAATCACATCAACTGTACTTGATGTAATTTCTAATGATTGACTAGGAATTCCACCGTCATGACGAACTTTAACTGTTCCAAGAGATACTTTATTCGTTGCATTTAAATTGTAATCATATGCAACAACTTCGTATGAATAAGTCATATTATTTCCACCTGAAATAACATCTTCATATGTTGTCACAGCATTGTTTTTATCACGTAATACGAAACCTGCTGGTTGTCCATTACGGATAATTTCATATCCTAAGATGTTATCATTTCCAGTTGTCACCGAGAATTCAAATGGAATAGTTTTTGCATTAACATATGAACGATCTGTAATACCATTTCCAAATGAAGCCTGTAATTGTGTAGCCTCTGGCATCTCAGCTGTTCCTTCTAAGCGACGGCGACGTGCCTCATCATTAATATATTGAATTGGACGTGTCTCTTTTTCAAATTGACTAACGTAAGCTAACGTCGTTGCATTTGCAATAATTCCGTGAGCTTCATAGAAATCTGTTAAATCTTTACCTACAGCTTTTGAAGATAAGCGAATTAACCATTGATCACGATCACCATTAGCTTTTTCTTCAGCTGTCATTTCACGGTAAGCACGATTTAATTTAGCGAAATATGTATCATCTAATAAATCACCATCAAAGTTTGTTAATAACATTTTATATGTTGATTCATTATCATAAGCTAAATGTGGTTGCCAAAGCATTCCAAGAACAACATTACGATTTGTTGATAGTCCTGCTGTATTTGACGTTACTTTTTGATAAAGTTCAGTTAATGCTCCACTTACTTTTGGTGCATCTTCATCTAACATTGTATCTGTTAATTCAGCTAATAAATTGTTACTTGTCTCAGGGAATACACGGTTTGTTGTATCAACAACGTGACCAATTTCATGTCCCATTAATGCCCCATAGAACTTAGCTGTATCTTTATTTGTAACCTCTCCATTTTCACCTATCTTGTAAGGAACACCTTGAATTAATCCTGCTACTGTCCCATATCCAATTCCAACGTGATGTGATGACGCATAAGCAGCAGCTCCCATGATCATACGTTGATATTTAACATTTAAACGTGTTGTTGGAGCTTTATGCTTATTGTAATATTGTGTATCTGTTGAAGTGATTTCTCCATCTTGATCAAAGTCTTGTACTGATTCAAATACACCTTTTTTAGCATAAGTTACTAACATTTCTTGTTCCCATGCTAATAAAGCTTCATATACTCTATCAACTTGTTGTTCAAGTGTTAAGTTTCCTGATTGAATTCCTTTTAAAATTTCTGTTGCTGGAACTGATAATGTGAATCGATCTCCTTCAATATCTGTCCAGTTTAAAACAGAAGTTTGCTGATCATAAGAATAAACATTATTTAATTTTTCCTCATCTGTTACTGATGATGGATATTTAGAAGGCAATTCATTAACATAAGTTGTTAATTCAGTAATATAATCCTTAATTAAGGATTTAACTTCAGTCTCATTTGCTTCATCGTTAATTAAATTATTAACATTTAAATGTGGAATTTCTTCAATATTACTTAAGCGAATTTGTACTGTTGCATCTGTTGCACCAGATTTCACTTTCGCCATAATAGCTCCACCTTTTTCAACATCGGCAGTGAAAATTTCTGGAATCGTAATTTCTGTGCGTCCAGGTTTAATGACAGTTGTTTTACTGATGTATTGTCCTGGCTGTCCATATGCTTGTAAGAATGCAATTTCTACTTGTGTATTTGCATCACTTGATCCCATATAAACAGAGATTGTTTTTTGTTGACTATTTTCATCTACTGATGGACGAGCTACTGCTCCTAATGATTGCCATGCATTCGCCATTCCAAGTGCAGCACCATTATCTCGAAGTGAAGCATCTAATTGAACAATTTCTTGAGATATATTTTGATCATCTAATAAATCTTGTGCTAATTGTAATTCTTTTAAGATTGTTTCACGGTTTGGATGATACTCTTGACTAATTGGGTCAACAGTATTCGCACGATCAACTAATACTTGAATCATTTCTTCTGTCACTGTTTCTTTTAATTCAACACGTAATTCATCTTTAAATAAATCTTTTACGTCATTTTCTAATGAATCATAATGATAGAAACGTAACTCTGAAATACTTTGTTTTGAACCACCATATCCTGCGATATCAACTTTAATTTTCTTCGCATCAATTGGTTCATCTAAAGTTAATGTAAATACGTTATGAGTATTTGATACTTTCCTTGAAGGATATTCGAATGTTTTCACTGTCTGTTGATTATCTTCTGTCCAATAAGTAATTTTGACAGTTTTAACATCTACCTTGTAACCCTGTTCCATAGACTGAGCAAATGAGATTGAACCGATTGTGTACGTGTCATCGAATTCAATAATTGATCCACGATTTGAACCATAAACTGCTCCTGTATCCCAATCATTTACTTTCCATGATGTTCCAAAATCACCGTCAACTAAGGCATATTTTGAATCATACGTTAAAGCACTGTCTGATCCCCATCCACCTTCATCGTTTGAATCATTTTTATTCGTAACATTAACAATATGTTCTGTTCCGACTAAGCTATCTTGATTTGGAAGGTTAATTAATTTATAACCTAGCATAACTGGTGGCGTAATATTCTCAGTACTTGCTAAATAACTATCTGACATTTTACTTGTTCCTAAATGGTTAGTTGCCGTCACACGTACTTCATATGTCGCATTATCCTCTAATCCATTGATTGTATAGCTTCCAGCACGTACTAAATAATCTTTACTTGGATTGGTTACAGCTGCATCTGTTTCACTAACTTCAATTCTATTTTCATTAGCTTTAATCCATTTTTTATTTTCATCTCCAACTTTACGATAGTAAATATCAAAGTCACGAGCTTGGATATGTTTCTCCCATGTTACAGAGAATGATTTATATCCAGGTTTTGTTACTAAGTTAATTGGGACATCTGGTGATTGAATTGGAATAACTTGTACTTCTGTCACACTTCCAATGTTTCCATTATAGTAATCTTGAATTGGATTATAATTTTCATCTACGTTATCAGGTTTCTTATCAAATCCTACTGGACTAGCATCTTCTGTTGCATATCCACTTGACCATTCCCCGCTTAATGACTGAACTTTCACACGATATAAACTATATGGTGTAATATCTTTATCTAAGATATTAATTTTAGGTTCATTCGTTTGAAGTTTTTTCGTTTTTAAAACAGCACCTGTATTCTCATCTAATTGTTCATAAGTAACTTCATAGCTTGTTACATTTGGCTCGGCATCCCAAGTTAATGTAATTCGCTCATCATGAAGATTAGTTGAAGTTTCAACAGTTTTAATGACTGGAATATTCATATCAGGAGCTGGTAACTCTTTATAAACATTATTTAAGAATTCCACTTTTGCAATTTGAGAAATCGATTTATTTCCACGGTTTCCAGTTACATTAATTGAAATTTTCTTAACTGCTACTTGTGACCCTAAATCAATTGTAATATCTCCCGCAGCGCGAGCTGTTGTAGTATCGAATGAAACAGTATGTTCCTTACCTGCGTCATCAACATAAGTAACGAATCCTTTTTCTGGAATTCCAACTTCATCATTACTTGTTTGTGTTGTTGGAACTTTAATCACGATTTTATCCATTAAAACTGCTTCATTTTCTGCACCAAAATCTACATCAATTGTTAATGGTGATTCTTCTGATGGAGCTTGATTATCATTTTTTGAAAGATTTACTGTTGTTTGATCATCAATGAATAAATTTGAAATATCTTGGTTATCACTGATATTTGTATTCAGTGAGCTAACTGTCATCTCATTCATATCAACAATTAAGTTTGTATCTTCTATGTTAACCGTTTTAGCTACTGCTCCAATATTTCCATAAATATATGATAAATCCGTAATATCTACATTCCCGTCACGATTTAAGTCATAGCTTTCATTTTCTGTTCCTAAAGCATTAAAGACTAAATCATAATCTTGATTAGAAACTTTTCCGTCTTGATTCACATCCCCTACTAAAAACGTAGTTGGATACTCTTCATCAATCTTTACATATTGATTCATTTCTGAGCTAGAAGCAGAAAATTTTACACGTTTAGAATATTTATCTAAATTAATGTTTGGAATGACTGTTGTTTGATAACCATCAGCAGTTAATACTGCTTCATAGTTCCCAGTTTCTAAGCCATTAATCGTCACATGAACAAAATAAATATCTTCATCTTGTGATAACTGACGTGTAGAATTTAATGTTTCGATTGTATAGGTAAAGTTTCTGAATTCCCCACTTAATTGATCTAAACTAAAATTTCCAAGCTCTTTTCCATCACGTTTAAGTAATAAATTCATTCCTTTCACTTCTGAAAGTGGAGTTTGGAAGTAAATATCAAATTCTAAAGTTCCTTTAGCAACATGATCATTTTTTGTTTCAAAATCTACTGATTGAGTAGAAGATTCATTTTCTAATACTTGAATTGCTTCCTGTTCATCTGTATTCGATTCTTCTTCTGTAGATAACTCAGGTTGAGCATCAGTGACATTTTCAATTACTTCGTCTGTTGGCTGAACCACTTCTTGGCTTGGTTGTTCATCGGTAACATCCTCAGTCACTTCGTCTTCTGGTTTAACTACTTCTTGACTTGGTTGTTCATCAACAACATCCTCAGTCACTTCGTCTTCTGGTTTAACTACTTCTTGACTTGGTTGTTCATCAGTAACATCCTCAGTCACTTCATCTGTTGGTTTTACTGTTTCTTGATTCAATGGTTCATCTGAATTTACATCAGTAGAACTTGTACTCTCATTTTGCGTTTCTGATAATAAATTCGTATTTGCATTTTGAGAACTCAATTCGGCATCTTTTAGCGATTGTGCCTTAGCTACAGTCGCACCTAGTTCCACAACAGGAGATGAGCTTAAAGCTACAGCAAGACCTAGAGATATTATCGTTTTCATGTAGATAACTCCTCCTATAACTCTAATAAATCTTTATTTATCAAAAAACAAATAAAGTTTTTAAGGGGTTGAATAGTGAATTTTGTAAATTATATATTTGTTATAATTGTCATCTTTCCAACTACTACTAAACTACTATCCCAATTTTTATATAAATAACTAAAACTATCCAAAGAGAAAGTTACTTTCTTTATGAGCCCCCTCGGTCATATAAAAACTATTCTCATTATAATTTTTTTATCTTCATTCATTACTCAATTAGCTAGTCAGTCATTATAAAAGTAAATTCAAAATAATAATGATTAGCTCTCATATAGAAAAAAATTGTTTATTAAAAAATGAACCAATCTTTCACTAGTAGCATACTTATTTGTTTATCATTAAAACCCTTTAACTTTAGATATCACAATAAAAATTAATAAAGTAATTAGAAGTTCATTTTATTTCTCAATCTTGTAACTCACAAGAAATTATGTCACCATACTTTGATGGCTAACTGATATATCGAACTGTCTATTATGGCATTATCCTAATCTAAAAGTCTTTAAATGATTAAACATGACTTTTAAAAAACAAAATATAATTTAATTTCTATACAGAACTTTCAAGAAAAATAAGTTATTCTATATTTTCTATACAAGACCCCATTATAATTTTACACTATTCCACTTATGAATGCCAATAATAAAGGTAGGCCAAATAAGGGTTCTTCCGTTATTTTGGT
>NZ_JAMQUS010000003.1:0-39576 GCF_025594995.1 Turicibacter sp. GALT-G1 | reverse complement strand
TATCTCCTACTCGATTATGTCTTGAATTAGGAGGAAGAGATAATGAGTTATAAAATAACAGTCTGTATCACGGAAACCTTACAACGTCTGATTGAAGTAGATGTTGAAGAGATGGATTGTGATCCGATTGAATATGTCAGAAACCAATATTATGATGAAGAAATCATCTTAGATTCATCAGATTTAGTTGATACTGAATTTACCATCTGTGACTAATACAAACCGAATGACACTAGATAGACCATCAAGCTATCTAGTGTTTTTTAGTTGAAAGAAGAAAGGAGTAATGGTTGATGTTAACAAAATGGATCAATGTAAAAGAATTAGTTCGCTTAGGATTAGATGAGGATAAATCGTTAGGAATAATGAGGTTGGATTATTGTTCTTCAAGACCAAATGAAGTCTGTAATCAATGGTTTCCATCCTCACAAATGAATCAGGTGTTGATGGAGCATCCAATTTCCATTCAACAGTTACAACAGGAATTGAATGAATTGATTTTTAACCAATTAGATGTCTTTGATAAAGTCATTGAAAAATGTGGTGGTGAAGGTTACAAGCATGAGGAAACGTTCAAGGTAGAAAGTGAATCTTTCGATTTCTTTATTCGATTGAAACCTGTTCAAGATGATTATAGTCATCTATTTGTGTATGCAAAGTAGGGAGGGTAGTTATGATTACAACTCGTTCAAGTGTCAGAACAGAGGTGGTTTATTCGGATGATATGAATCATCGATTGATCTTGAAAAAGGATTGGTCGAGGGATAAGGAAAAGTTAAAATGTACGATTATCATGATTAATCCATCAACAGCTGATGAAATAGAAATGGATCGTACGACCATGAATATCATCAATAATTTGAAACGATTGAATTATACTTCAGTTGATATCTGTAACTTATTTTCTTATATGACACCTAAATTAAGGATAGGTGATTCATTAGATGAGTTGTTACATCCTGAAAATGATATTTACATTGAGAAGTCAGCGTTGAAATGTGATTCATTGATTATCGCATGGGGATCCTTTGGTGATGGAAGTAAAAAAATGATGCAAAGACAAGCGGAATTGTTAGAGAAACTGAAACCATTTAGGAATAAGACGTTTTATATCAGTGATGAAGATGGATTGAAACAATATCATCCCCTATCACCTAAAGTAGCAACATGGAATTTAATTAATTGGAAAAATTAGTAAAATGTCAATGGATAATAATTATTATTGATAGATATTAATGATTATTAATAGAACTATGAACCTCTATTCTTTCTGTAAGGATAGAGGTTTTTATATGAGGAGGAAATCAAATGAAAATAGTAAATGTCAATCAGTTATCACAAGTTCATTCATTAGATCCTTTAGTTAGAGAGCGAATGATAGAGAAAATTGAAATCCTAAATGAGAATTATGGAGAAAATCGAATGATTGGTGATTTAGGTGGTTTTGTAACTTATGTGAATCACAAGGAACAGTTAGACAAGCTATTGGAACAGTTCCCTGTAACGGAAGCAGAATATGTTGATGCATTTGTTGGAGCTGATGAAGAGAACTATTGTGAACTGTTATTGTTAGCAGGTTCAGATTATAATATGGTGATTTTTATGCCATTAGAGTTATTACAATATTATCCCAATTTTAATATCAATGAGTAATAAGTAAAGGAGAATGTATCATGATTAGATCGATTGTAAAAATCTTAAAAGTAGTTGTAGAGCTAGTTATTAAATATTTTGAAAATGTTAGTCCAGAAATGAATATGGCATAGGGAGGTAACTGATGCAATGGATTCGTATTATCGCACTGTTGTTAGAGCTTCTATCCATAGGATTGTCTAATGAACAAGCCGTAGAAACAGTATCAGAACGCTTTGGTCTATCAAAAGAAGAACTAGAGAAATGGTTATAGGAGGGATTTGATTATGGAAATGAAAAAATATATGACTAGAGGGGTACAGGAATGTATCCCTTTTGATTTAGTGGTGTTGATGTGGCAAATGTATGATCGTTGTAAGGAGGAGATGAATCCATGTGATTATCTTCATGTTTTTCAATTGAAACGATTAGAAGGAGAGGTATTGAATCAAGAAATTACTCATAAACAGGAAGTACCCGAATATGAAAGAACGTATGTGATTAATATCGATCACCCAATTACAGAAAAAGTGTATGTTATAGAAAATGAAGATTATGTGACGATGCTTCTCGCAAACGAGTATTAGGAATTATAAAAAGCTGTTCAGAAATGAACAGCTTTTAATATTTTCTTTTTTTTATGCGATAAATAGATATTGATTTTTTAGTTTTTACGGAAAGATCTATAGTAGATAGATAGTTGATTAATTTAAGGAAATCTAATAATTCAGATTGATTGGTAAATTCAAAGCAAATTGAGTTTTTAGTATCAGTGATATTAAAAAAGTAATCAAATAAATCTTCACTCAAGGTACTATCACCGTAAAGATTATTTACTGAATTAAGATAATCAAGAAGAGAAAGCTTAAATCGCTCGATATCTTCAACTTTATTTTCTCCTAGAGGTGCTAAATAAAATTTATAGAGTGTTAAATCATCGAATTGAAAAGGAAGGTTCAACTCATTCTTATAACTTATGGGATGATATATTTTAAAATATTTTAGTTGATTAGCTATTTTTTTTGCTAATAGTCTTGATTGTTGGGTTCCATTTAGAACATAGATGCTATCTTTTCCTTTTTGAATACATTCAATACCTAATTTATTTCGATCATTATGAATCGTTGCATCAGATAAGCCATATTTATTATAAATATTTTGTAATTCTTTAATCGTAACATTTGTACCAGTGGTTAAAGATTCTAAAAGTAAATCAACTACTTCTTCTTTAATTTGTTTCATTTGTTGGCTATTTCTTCTAAATCTTTTTTTCATAGAAGATTTATTGTCTGTATTATTTAGTTCTTTAGTCATAAAAATCTCCTTTTTGTTAAAAAATCAAAAAAAAATATGTATAAAAAATAGGTATAAATGTGTAAAAAGTGTAATAAAAACAAAAGAAATATAACATCAAAATGAGTTGGGCAGAACCCGCTCATTGATAAAACCAATATATCAATAAAATAATAAAAAAACAATACAAATATCAATAAAATTTATTTTTGAAGCGTTTACAGAGCAATATTTACAAAATAAAAATAGGTATGTATAATAGCAATATCCGTTAAGGACAAAAAATGCTCTTTGAAAATTGAATTTGATTATACGATTTAGGAGGTCATAAATAATGAAAGAATATTTCGAGTTAAGAAAGAATTTTGATTTTTCTTTGGAGGGAGGGATGTTAATACCTACCTTGAAATCTCAGGATAATCGGGTACTCAATAATGAGGAAATTAGTTGTTTTGCTACCTTAAAGCGATATTCAACTTCTGTAAAGGAGTACTTAAAGGACCCTCCATCGGAAGTAAAAGAAGTGGTTGGTATAGATATAGAAACAACTGGTTTGGATGTACGGAAAGATCAAATACGTTTGATTGCCATTTATTCAGATTCGTATGAAATTGTTACGGAGGATTTAGAATCAATTAGGACTATCTTAGAAGATCCTAAGGTTTTAAAAGTATTTCACAATGCTTCATTCGATGTGTCGTTTCTTGAATTCAATGATTATTCGGTTGTGAATTATACGGACACTATGATTATGCAACAAATTTTGATGAATAACCGAGAGCTTCAAAGTCTAGTCAAATTAGCAAAAGATTATCTGGGTATACAATTAGATAAATCTTTGCAACATTCGAAGCATTGGAATGGTGAGATTACAGATGCGCATCGAAAGTATTGTTTACAGGATGCTAAAGCTACGTTTCAACTGTATCAAGTCATGTTTACTAAGATACATAATAACTATTTGTTTCCTACTTATAGGCGTGAGATTGGCGCTTTACCTGCTATTATTGAAATGAAATTAAATGGTATTCATGTAGATATAGTAGGTTGGGAAAAACAATTAGAATTGATTTCAACAGAGGTAGCAGACTTGAAATCAGAATTAGAAGAAGAATTACACTGTTCTAATCTTAATTCAAATTCTCAGTTATTACGTAGCTTAAAAAACTTAGGAGTTCCGTTATATAACGTGAAGGAAAAACATTTGGCTAGTTTCACAGGTAGTTTTCCGATTGTTGAAAGGTTATTAATGTATAAAAAAAAGCAGAAGATTATATCCACTTACGGGGATAAGTTAAAAAGCTTTTTGGACGATGATAACCGGTTACATGGTGAATGGAGTTTGATTGGAACTCAAACATACAGAATGTCCTGTTCCAAGCCAAACCTTCAAGGATTACCAAAGGAACTTCGACCGTATATCAAACCAAAAGAAAATCATGTCTTTATCATTGCAGATTATTCAACCATTGAAATGCGGGTTCTGGCAGAGATTGCTAATGTATCTACTCTCATTGAATTATTGAATGCGGGAGCAGATTTACATACCTCAACAGCCCAAGCGGTCTTTAAAGATCAACCGATCGATAAAGTTAAAAGGCAAGTCGGAAAAGAATTAAATTTCGGGTTAATTTATGGATTGACTCCTTATGGATTAGCTAATCGTATTAATTCATTACAAGGTATGAAGGTAGATGAGGATGAAGCTGAGAAGTTTATGGATGCTTATTTTGAAAAGTTTCCAGAAGTGAAGTCTTATCAACATCAACAATTAAAATCGGATATCATTACGACACTTGGTGGGCGTTACTGGGAAGAGCGGAATGGATTGTTGGAATTGAAACCACGCCAACGCTTTAACTATGCCATTCAATCGTCAAGCGCAGAAGGTTTGAAAGAAACCCTTAACTTAGTAATGAAAAATAAAAAGCATGAATGGGGGCTTATTGCGGCGATTCATGATGAGATCGTACTCGAAGTTCCTATTGAATCCGCTAATGAAGCAAAGTGTTTCTTGGAACAACAAATGATCGAAGGAATGGGTAAAACTGTAAAAAAGGTTCCTGTCGTAGTAGATTCTAAAATCGCTAAAACATGGGTTAAATAAAAAGGAGAGATAAGAATGTTAAATACAGTAAATCTAGCAGCAGTATTTAAAAAGGCAAATTCATATAAAGTTGATTCAACAGAGGATGTAAAATTAGTTGGTGGTAAAAGACGATTAACTCCTTGTTTACCTCAAGGTGAAATGCTAGGAGTTATCAAAGAAGTAATAACTAAGGATGATAATAGTTATATTCAGCTTGTAATTGAAATTGAGCATGATAACAAGATACATTCTCTAAAGAAAACTTTGTTTTGGAGATCGTATAGCGACTCGGAATATGTTTTAACATTAACTATGTTATTAGAAACTGATGGTTATTCATTTAATCCCTATAAGCCATTCAATAAAAACTTATTGATAGGAAAAGTCGTAAGAGTTGAGATGGGGCATAAAAATTTGGATGATGGTGAAATTTCAGAGATTACTAAAATCATTGAGGAAATTAAGCCAACTATCGAGCATATGGCAATTTAGGAGTGAGTGTATGAAAAATAATGTTTTAGATAAGCAGGTATCAATTGTAACAACAAGTCAATCCATGTCTTTGGACTTTATTTATAGAGAGCCTCTAATTAAAAATTGGTTAAGTGTAGATTTTGATCCTACACTTAACCAAGCAGTTAGAAGTAATCTATTACCATTTGGTGAAGAACTAATCGTTGCATTAGCCGAGGCTCAATCATCTGAGGAACAGAAACAAAAGTTCTTAGATTTACTCCAAAGTGGTAAACAGGTGAAAAAGCCAATTTCTTATGAGGCATTAGATTCATTAGGGTATACGTTTAATCATTCAAAAACTGCATTTGAAAATATTTGTAATTCCCTTAAAAAGAAATTATTTAAAGAACGTGGACTGAGTAAAAATAAAAAAGGAGAATTAGAAGTTAATTTTAACATCTTCTCTGACTACGTTTTAAGTCGCATCCATTTATATCGTGTAGGTGGACAATATATTGCTTATGATTTTTTAGGTAAGAAGTACTGCTTTATTGGCGAAGACTTTTTAAAAGCTCGTTGTAAGGAGATTTTACATGAAGCTAAAGTTGATATTTGGAAACCAAGTTACGGGAATCATATCTTAGAGTTTTTAAGCATGGATACCCCAAAATTATCATGTGTAGAAGAAACCAAAGAGTACTTGAACTTGAAGAATGGTTTTCTGAATCTTTCAACTTTTGAATTGATTCCACATACACCTGATATTTTGAGTTTTGTTCAGTTACCTATTGAATATGATGTAGAGGCTCAATGTCCTGTCTTCATGAATTTTATTTATGATATTTTTGAAAATGATGAGGAACGAGTCAAATTAGTTCAAGAAATTTTAGGGTATTGTCTAACGACGGATACTAACTTACAACAATTCTTCATCTTTTACGGAGTTGGTAGCAATGGAAAGGGTATTCTTTCAAGAATATTCGAAGCATTATGTGGAAAAGAAAACTGTTCTAGTGCAACATTAGAGGAGCTTAATCGTCCCTTTGGTAAACAAGTCATCAAAGACAAGCGATTGAATATTAGTGCTGAAACAGATAGTGCACAAGCAAAGATGAATACTCAAACTTTAAAAATGTTAACGGGTGAGGATACTATCTTGATAGAAAGCAAGTTTAAGGACCCATATTCTATTAGACCTTATGCTAAGTTAATTATTTTAGCGAATCATTATCCAAATACAGATGATCGATCAGAAGGGTATTATCGTAGATGTGTATTTATACCGTTTAATAAACAGTATGTTAAGCAAGGTCAACCTTTAAAATCTAATTCTGCTTATCAAGATCCCCAGTTAGAATGGAAATTGATGCAGGAATTAGATGGAATCTTTTTGTGGGCATTAGAAGGTTACCGACGATTAGTAGAGAATAATTATACCCTTACTTTTAGTCAAGAGTCAGAAAAGGTGAAACAAGATTATCTTCAATGGTTAGATCCAATGATGGAGTTCATTTGTGAATGTTTGAATCCCATGGCTAGTAATTGTGTGTTAAAAGAAAAGGTATTTGAAGAGTTTAATCAGTGGGTTAAGACTAATCAAGTTGCTTCTTATTACAATGTGAGTCATAAAAAGTTTTGGGGAGATTTTAATCAAACCATTTTTAGATTAAGAGAGTTTGAGATTAACTACTCTATTAGTAACGGTAAACGATATATTTCTGGTATTGAATTTAATCAGTGCGCTTAGTGCGCTTTGTTGGATAGTAAAAAAATTTTTTCAAAAAAATATTTTTCAAAAAATAATTTTAGCTAAGAAAGAAGCGCACTAAGCGCACTTTCTTAGCAATTAAGGAGAAGTTGTATGATTCAAAAATACACATATACAAAAGAAGAATTAAAAGAAGGTATGACAACTGAATTATCGATTGATTTTGAATCATATGTAGATGAATTAGCAGGATGGATAGCTAATTACGTGATGAATCATTATTCAGGTCATTATACTAAAGAAGTTAGGCTGGCTAGTTAGTCAAAGTATGTATCATCGTTAACATTTGATGATCGTTAGAATGTTAAATGTGTATGTGAAAATTAAGTCAAAAATTGTATAATAACAGAATTAACTGTAAAATTTGTCGAAAATAACAAAATATTCTGTTTTACATACCATTTATTTGAATGAATGGTAATCACAGATGTCAGTTAGTCGAAAAGATTAAAAAGGAGAAGAAATGTATGAAACAACAAGAGATTAATGTAACAGTAGAAAACGTTGAAGAAGTGGTAAAAGTATTAAATCGTATAATGCAAGATCCAACCACTGGTAAATTAATGTTAGAGGATTCAATTTGGGAAGAAGATGCATATATGGGGGATGAGGTATATTCAGAAGATCAGTTAAGATTAGAGAATTGGATTTGGGAAGAAGTAGAGGATATGAAAAATGGAGTGTATTCAGATATTGAATGCGAGCAAAGAATGTTGGTTATTGACTATATTCAAGAATATAAACGTCCATTGCTAGGTATGGATTTAAATAGACCTACTAATTTTTCTTTCCGAGCTAATATTGCCATTGAGTCCTTATTAGAATATGGTTCAGAACTTATTCAACCAAATAATTTTACAAAATCATACCATGCAGCACTACGTAAATTACAACAAACATTTAAAAATATTGGTTATGAATTTTCTGAAGTGAATTTTGGAGGTTTTGAGAACGGAGAGGTTACACTGATTTGGAATACTAAGGAACAAGTCTTATTTGAGGATGTGTTAGATTGCCCTAAAATGTTAATGGCGTTTGCTAGCTTGTTATGTGAATTGGATATTGATGGATTATATTTTGGTGGGAAACATTATAGTCATAACGCTTGGCAGGAGGATAATGAAGAAGATTGTTATGTTTCTGAAGAAGTAGTAGCATCAGGTCATTTTGAGATGTATGGTAATTCTCTTTATCATTTATTTCAAGAGTGTGAAATTGATGATAAGGGAGGGTATATTATCTATGGTTTAGATGGTAGTTATCGTCTAGCATTAGAGGAAGATATAGACGAAAGATCATTACAATTAATCTTACAATCAGGATATCATTTAAAAGATAATCAATTGAAACGTGGATTGAATGGAGTTATCAAGGCTGTTGGGCATATCAGTTGGTAAGAGGGATGTCTTTCTTACCTATTGAGGTTACGTCTTTAAGTTGAGGTATTCAATAATGAGGTAATTAAGGTAGCTAAAGAGAATTTTTTTCTTTAGCTACTTTTAATTTGAATGGAGTGAGTAATGAATGAATTTAAAAATAGATATTATATTTTTGAATGATTCATTAAAAATTAGATTGATAAATGGAGGTTTTAGAAGTGATTAGGAAGAAATCAAGGGCAGCCGCATATTGTCGTTTCAGTAGTAGTAATCAACGAGAAGAGTCGATTGATGCACAATTAAGAGCTATCTATAAATACATGGATGAGCATGATTATACACCTGTTGGTGATTATATTGATATGGCATTGACAGGAACAAATACCGATCGACCAAACTTCCAACGAATGATAGAAGACGCTAAGAAAGGTTTATTTGATGTGGTAATCGTTCATAAAATGGACCGCTTCTCTCGAAATGTTCGTGATACCTTAAATATTGAAAGTGAATTAGCTCAATATGGAGTAAAGGTGATTAGTGTTATTGAACAATTTGCAGATACGCCTGAAGGGCAATTACAACAAATCATTCAATTAGGGGTTGGCCAATATTATAGCCAGAACCTAGCGAGGGAAGTTATGAAAGGGCTTAAAGAAAACGCTTATAGATGCTTGCATAATGGAGGATTACCACCTTTAGGATATGATGTTGATCCTATAACGAAGCAGTACATCATTAATGAAAAAGAAGCAGAATCAATTCGTATTATCTTTAAAAAGTTCTTAGAAGGATGGAGTTATCGAGAATTAGCAGAATATCTGAATGTGTTAGGATATCGTACTAAAATAGGTAATAAATTTTCTGCTAATTCATCTTTCTATGATATCCTCGTGAATTCCAAATACAAAGGTGAATATGTCTTTGGACGTAGTCTTTCTAAACCGAAACAACCAGGAATGAAAAGATCGCATCGTAAAAATAAAGATGAATCAGAAATCATTCGTGTGCCAAATGGATTGCCTGCCATTATAGACGAAGGAACATTCGACCAAGTTCAAAAGTTATTATCAAGTCGTAAACGTTCTAAAGGAGCTACAAAAGCTAAAGAAGTTTACTTAGTTTCAGGGCTTATAGAGTGCGGTGAATGTGGCAGTTCTTATCATGGTAGTTCTCGTATTGGTGGAAGAAATAAACAAAAATACGTTTCTTATCGATGCTCAAAACGTAAGAAAATCGAGAATCCATGTAAGTGTAAAGAGATTAATAGAACGCTATTAGATGAGTTCATTGTTAATCAACTCTTTACAACTATTTTGAATTCTCAACATTTAGAAATGTTACATGAAAAAGTGAATGAAAAGCTTAAACAAAAGTTTTCAGAGATGGATCATGATTTACCTAAGTTAGAGAAACAATTAGCGGAGGTAAATCAAAAAGCATCAAATTTAGTTCAAGCGATTGCCGTTGGAGGATTGGGAAGTATTGAAACCATTACTGCTGAATTACAACGATTAGAACAACAAAAGATTGTGTTAACGAATGAAATTCAAAATCATCAAGTCAAACAATCAGAGATCAATATCACGTTAGATCAAATGAAAGAGGTATTAGAAGAAGCTAAGGGGTATGTTTTAAAAAATCATGATGAAATGATGAAGTATATCTTATCACGATTCATTCATAAAATTATTGTAAAAAATGAAGCCATCGAGGTTGAATACAATCTCGGTGGCTTTTTTGTTGATTTCAAGCAGATTATCTTGTTAGAAATAAGGACTTATTCAAGAAAAGCCATCTATTCTTGTTCACCTTTAAAGGAGGTGAGTTAATAAGGGATTATTCATGGAATTTTACAAGGGAAAATCACAATGATACTTTTTGTTGAAGTGGGTATAATTGTGATTTGGATTAAGGAGGTGAGGAGAAGATGAAGTATGATTTGAAGTATTACAACGGAATCTATCGAGATATGGCAAATGTGCTGGGAGAAGAAATTACGAAACAAGTCTATGAATTTTATCGTGGTCAACAGGTAACATTTCCTATGAAGTTGTATTCTAAAGAATATATTCAAGATTATTTAGCTAAAAAATATACGGGAGAAAATCTTAAACAATTATCAAGAGAATTAGGTTATTCAGAACGTTGGCTCAAGCAATTAATTGACCGCTATGAGATAGAATCTAAGTAAATTGAATTTAAAGTTAGAGCATTAGTATAGGAATAGTAAGGGTGAGCTAGATGAAAGAGTTAGATTTGGGAAGAATATTGAAACAAATGTATCATCAAGGGAGAAAAAGACAAGAGAGTTTAATCATGTTGTATTTATTTGGGATTAAGTATGGACGTTTTATTATGGAACAAAAGTTATCTGTTAGTTATATTTTATGTTATGCAGATTTACCGGATAGTTATAAGATTGAAATTGAAAGAGGGATTATACTTAGTAAGTATGTAGTAGCTATATAAAAAGGTATAAATATAAAATGTCGAAATATGGTGCAACTTTTAAAGGTACCGACAAAATTTGTCGGCGCGGGTTAGTATAATTAGTATATAGGGATTAAAATTAAATTTTATAAAATGAAGGAGAGTTTTATGGATATTGGTGCAGTAGGTATGGGAATTATTATTATTTTAGGAATTGTATTGTTTATATTATTAAATTCAAAAATCCGTATTTTCTATTGGGGGTGGAAAGGTGTTTCAGGAGTTCTAGTTGCTTGTATGCTTGTGAGTGGAATTATAGTGAGTTTTGTATATGAAGCTCTTGGATGGTTAATTGGAGGAGTTGTAGGGGTAGTGTCAACGTTATTCACCATCATTTTTACAATTTTGAAATGGGGCCTGATTATTACTATAGGTCTGGGAGTTATTTGTTTTATTTATAGTGTTTATCAAAAATGGAAAGAGAGTAAATTCCAAGCTGAACAAGGAGAAAATTAATTGATGAATGTGGTAGAGAAGTTTTTGTTTAAGATTTTTGATAGTATTGAAGCTTTCAATAAAAGGTTTGGAAAGAAAGGTTTAATTGTTATAGGAATATTTATTGTTTTAGGTATTAGTTGTGCTTTTATTTATTTAAATAGAGATACGATTCATCAAGAGGAGTACGATCTATATATTAAAGAAGAAATCCAAAGTGAAGAAGTAGGTTCTGTACGAGATGAAGAAATAATTTCTGATCAAGAAGAGGAAAAGTTAGTCCAGCAGAACTCTTCTGGAAAGTATAGAGGAATAGAATTAGTAAATCAGTATAGTGATGTAAGGGAGATTCAAATATTATCTGAAGGTAGAGCTTTAGTTAAAAAAGAGGATAGTTATTCTATCTATGATGAAACCTTTAATGAAATTAAATCATTAGGCGATATTGAGATAATGGAAGATGATAATGGATTTATTCTTTACCGCCAACAAATTTTTCAAGATGGATATTTTGAGAATGCATATGGAGTATTAGATTGTGATGGGAATGTATTGCTAGAACCAGCAATAGGTAAGAATTATGATGAGGTAAAATCTATTTATACTTCTTTTATTCCAAGTGAAACGGCTGAAATATCTGTTTATACTGAGATTGATTGGGAGAGCGATTTAGTAGGATTGAAGGTAAGAGGGAATGAAGAGGAATGGATCCTTGCACCAGTATACGTCGATCTTAACTTGAATGAATCGACTAAATATGCATTTAAGAATGTGGATGGTAAGTGGGGAATTGTTAATATTGATGGTAAAATTATTTTAGAACCGAATTATAGTAATATTGAATATGATTACGGACAGATTGAATACAGTGATTTCACTGATGAATATCCTAATGAGCCTTATTTTATTATTTACAATGAGCAAGGAGAACAGGGAGTTTTTACACTAGATGGGTATTTATTTGAGCCACAAATTCCATATGAAAATAAAGTACAATATTTTCATGATCATGTAATTGTTCAAGATGGGACTACGACTACTATCTATAATCAATCGGGGAGCATTGTAAAGCAGTTTGATAGTAACTATCAGTTTACCAATGTTATTTCATTAGGAGGAGTAGAGACGTCTAATAGTACCGGTTATTATACTGCTTGTGATAATTTTAGGAAGTGTAGCATTACAGATGATCAATTTAATTTTGTTGTTGAGGACCTAGTATCAGAAAACAGTTATATTTTAGATAATGGAATTTTTGTATCTATTTCAGAACCAAACCTTTCAAATATAAAACAGTTTGAATTTTTCAATGAGGATGGAAGTTTGATAGAAAGAATAGTAGTTCCTATGAGTTTAAGTACAAGTGATGTATTCTTTGGTGTAAGTCAAGGAGGAGAAGTTGTCGTGATTGGTAATACGGTGTATAGATTTGTTTCTAATCCTAGCTATGATGAAAGTAATCAAGAACTTAATAGTTCATTGGTAGGAAAATAGTATCTACTGTATTTAATGCTAAGGTAGCATATAAAGAAGTAATAGGTTAGTTTAAATTATAGAATAGGAGAGATGGGTGCGTATATGAAAAAAATATTAATATCGATATTGTTATTAAGTGGGGTTTTGTTAACGGGGTGTGGTGGAAAAGATCAGCCAATTGATACTTCTGATGAATTGAAGGAATCAAGTGAGCGTGTTTCAGCAGCAGACTTTGTGGAGTATAGTGTCTTAAGGGGAGCAATAGAATTTGGCGAATATGATTTTGATATTTCTAGTAATAAAGAGGAGGTTGTTATTTACATAGAAGGAGATTTAAGTTTAGAGGATTTAATTAATAATTTAATTGACTTAAATGGAATTGATACGACAGAATGGGAGAATAATTTAGAAGAACTTGTATCTCTTACGAAAATGATTAAAATGGAATTAGTTGATAATGAATATTCTCAAGATTGTGTTTTACGTATGTTTACTAAAGGGAAAATGGTAGTAGAAGCTGTTAATGGTCGTTTAAAGATTGATGAAATATCAGAACCTTATTATATTAAAGTGGAAGAACTAGAGAAACAATCTGATGAGGAGTTACATCAAGACATGCTCGAAACAGCTGATGCTAAGTATCAAGTAGCTTTGCGGTCTGAAGAAATCTTTAATAATTTAGCAACAGGTAGATTAGAAGATGCATATTCGAGTGGCTATTATGTGCCTACTTTAGGAATGACCATTTATTTGAAAGGGAGTGCTACTGATTATACGGTAGAGGATTATAACTTATTAGACATGATTGCAGAAACAGTGTGTGATGAATTCGGAGATTATCATATGGAGTTTGAGTTTGAAGATGGTGGTTATGGAGAATGGGATAGTGCCTTGATGAGTGTTTTTGATAAAAATGGCGTAGAGATATGGTATAACAATTTTGGATAATATGAAAGAAGCCATCAAGATTTAATTCTTGATGGCTTTCTTTAAGAAGCATATTAATTTTATTTCATTGGAATACAAATTTTATAGAAAACATTTAAAATAAAATTATAATCATTTATAAAATTAGAGCTAATAGAGTTGAATTAATCAAAACTCTTGATTACTATAAAATGGTATAAAGTTTTAATTGGTAAATGAATTTTATAAATAGATTAACAGACTATAAAATATGTTCTATTCTAGATAGCACTCTTATTAAAAGATAAGAGAAGTTTTACCATGAAAAGAAGGGTAACAAGGAGATTTATAAATGTATGATAAAAGTACACGTATATTATATATTTTAGAACAATTAATACAGAGAAATGAAATTAAAAAAGATGAAATTCAAGAAATGTTTCAAATTGATAGTCGAACTTTTGAACGAGATATTGCTTCTTTACGTGCTTATTTTGGGCAGAGAATAGGATCTTTAGAAGAGCGAATAATAGAGTATGATTATCAGAAAAAGAATTACTATTTGAGTGGTGAATCCGATTCGAAGCTAACTTCAAAACAAGTACTTATCTTGATTAAATTATTATTAGGGACTCGATCACTAGCAGTAGAAGAATTAGATGAAATGATTAATTCGCTTTTTAATTCATTAGATGTAGAAGAAAAGAAGAGAATACAATCGTTTATAGGAAATGAAAGACTTCATTTTACTCCGTTAAAGCATGATCAGAAGTTAGTGGATCGAATATGGGATTTCAGTTCAGCTATTGATCAGTCTAAAAAAATAAACATTGAATATAAAAAAGCAAATAATGAGGTAGATTTCTATACAGTTGCCCCTGTTGGTTTAGTTTTTTGTGATTTTTATTTTTATGCGGTTAGTTACGTGACGAATCGCTCAATTCCTTACCCTATTTCATTTCGAGTAGATCGAATACTTTCTTATGAGATTCAAAATGAACAATTTAAGATTCCTTATTCACATCGATTTGAATCGGGGGATTTTCGTAATAAGATTAATATGATGTATCAAGGTGAACTAATCAAGTTTACGTTTAGATTTACAGGCCATTCAGTAGAAGCAGTACTTGATAAATTCCCTGTATCAAGAGTGATAGAAGAAGGAGATGGCTACTGTATCATAGAGGCTATGTCATATGAGCAAGGGTTATTGATGTGGATACTAAGTCAAGGAGAATGGATTAAAATCCTGACCCCAAATGAATTAGTAGAAAAAATTAGAGCAAAATTAGATACGATGAGAGAGTTATATTAATATATTTTGAACTATGAATAGAAATAATTCCTCCGTCATTTTTTGTCGGATATTGTGTGATACAATTAATACAAATAACAAATATTGAAATATAAAAGTACTTATAGACGATTGTTTCCTGAATAAATAAGATTTCAGTAAAGTGTAAAGGAATAAATCGAGTTTTAGTTATTTCACAGAAATTATTTGTTGACGGAGGATAGAAAATGAGTAGTGATGATTTAAAAAAAGAACTTGTGAAACAAGTTATGAAAAATACAGGTTTAAGAGAGAGAGTTTGTACTAAGTATTTGGAACATAACAAGTATGACTTAGAAAATACGCTGAAAGAAATTTATGAGAAAGTCAATAATGGATCTATAGAAGTTGTCGGAAGTATTTCCTCGGGAGTTGTATATGGAAATATAAGTAATGCGAGTAGTATATATGGAACTGATAAATTCAATACTCCTAGAGGACATGGATTCGCTGCTGAATATGCTAATCATCTTCATGATAAAGTGAAGCATGGAGATTTTTTTGGAAATGAAAAAGTTAAGTTAGTCGGAGATGAAATTGATCCTAAAACAGGACGAATTGTTAAAAATGGTGCGGATCGAATAGTTGATGGTATTAATATTCAAACTAAATATTGTGCAAGTGGTTCCAAATGTATTTCAGAATGTTTTGAAAATGGAGTTTTAAAATATAAAAATCCGGATGGAACACCTATGCAAATAGAAGTTCCATCTGATATGTATGATTCAGCCGTAAAAGCAATGGAAAATAGGATTAAAAATGGTGAAGTTCCTGGTGTAAGTGATCCAACAAAAGCGAGAGATATTGTTAAAAGAGGAAGTTTTACATATCAACAAGCAAAAAATATAGCTAGATTTGGAACAGTAGAATCTATAACATTTGATGCAGTAAATGGTGCAATCATAGCAACGAATGCTATGGGGATTAGTGCGACACTAACATTTGCAACGTCTATTTGGAATGGAGAAGATTTTGATATAGCGTTAAAAAATGCTGCATATGCTGGATTAAGAGTAGGGGGAACTACATTTTTAACTGCTGTATTAGCAAGTCAATTATCAAAAGCTGGTCTAAATAGTGCTCTTGTAGGAAGCTCTGAAGCAATTGTATCCTTAATGGGACCAAAAGCTTCTGCAATGTTAGTTAATGCTTTCAGAAGTGGTGGAAATATTTATGGAGCAGCAGCGATGAAAAGTGCAGCTAAAATGTTAAGAGGAAATGTTATAACAGGGGCAGTTTCCGTCGTAGTTTTATCAAGCTTTGATGTTGCGAATATATTTAGAGGAAGAATTTCAGGAGCACAGTTGTTTAAAAATGTCGCAAATACAGCATCTACAGTGGCAGGAGGAACAGCGGGATGGGTCGCAGGTGCGGCAGGAGGTGCAGCAGTAGGATCAGCAATTCCTATTGTAGGGACAGCAATCGGAGGAGTTGTAGGTGGAATATTAGGATCTTTTGCAGGAGGCGCAGCAGCGGGAAAAGTATCAGGAGTAGTTTTAGATGGGTTCATTGAGGATGATGCAAATAAAATGGTGGAAAAAATTGAAGAAGTATTCATTCAACTAGCTGAAGAATATCTATTAACTAAAAAAGAAGCTGAAAAAATAGTAGATAATTTAAAAGATATACTGACAGGAAAGGTACTCAAAGATATGTTTGCTAGTTCACAGAGAATAGATTTTGCAAGAAATCTGATTGAACCACTTATAGAAGAAGAGGTTAAAAATAGAGAAAAAATTAAAATTCCTACAAATGTTGACATGTCTAAAGGATTACGTATTGCATTAGAAGAACTGTCAGATCAAGAAAATTAAAATAATAAAAAAGATTAATCTCAATTTAGTAGTCAGCTACTATACTCAGATTAATCTTTTTCTTTATATTCAATTTCCTGTAACAGTTGCGAATGTAGGGAGTAGGATAAAAAACCTCACCTCCTCATTATAACATGTAAAAAAATGAAGAAAAAGGATTATTTTACACGAAATGATAGCGTATACTAATGTCAATAAATTAAGTTCTAAAGGAGGAATGAGTGATGTTAAAGCAATTAAGTTTAAATAGGGATAAGAATTCAGGAGTAAAATTGATTAAATTTTTGGGACTCATTCCTGTTAGAATGATAAAGCGATATAGAGAGATAAAAAGAGAGAATGAGTCACTCAAAGAATTAGAAGATACTATGTTTAGTAATATAGAAGCTGATTAATTGTAAGGGGGGGAATTGTATGTGGATTAGAACACAAAATAATAGACGGTTAGTTAAGGTCAGGGAATTACAAATAAAGTCATGTAATAAGTTAGGATCTCAAGTATATCGTATTGTAGGTACTTATAGTAGATTATCATTTTTGACCAAAATAGAACTAGGTAGATATCATACAATGGAAGAAGCACAAATTATTTTGAGTGACATACAATATCATATAAATACAAAAAATCAAAAAGTTTATCAAATGAAGTAATAAGGCAACAGATGGTAAAATTCATCTGTTGTTTTTATTAAACGCTGTGTTAGACAATATTGTTGATAAGTTGAATAGAACTTCCCAAATATGGTAAACTAATAATAAACAAATGTTCGAGGTGAGTTTATGCCAACGTTAAGTTCCATCAAAGCCGATATCTTAACTTTAAATGATGGACAACAAGCTAATGTATTAAGCTATATTTCAGAGATTTTATCACTTAGCCCTGTTTCTATAACTGATTGTCGAGAAGCTCGTTTTTCAAAAGGAAAGGCTTGTCCTCATTGCGATAGCCATGAGATATGCAAGTATGGCATTACATGTGGTAAACAACGTTATAAATGCAAATCTTGTCGTCGAACATTTACAGACCTTTCAAAATCGGTTTTATCAAGTTCAAAGTTGCCATTAGAAGACTGGTTAGAATATTTTAAAGACGATAAAGAAATTTTGAAAGGAAAAAATATACTTCTTCAAACAGTAGCAAGTCAACTTGAACTAAATATTGAAGATTATAGAACGAGAACTGCTTTATTTAGATAAGATTATTTTCTATTTCTAAATAATTGATTTATCACTTATTATGTTGTAAATTATAGAAAAATATATTTTAAGGAGATTGGTTTAACATGAGCGAATGGATTGAAGTTACACTGGATAATTGTATTAGATTTCTTCCGCTATTATTAATAGGAATTCTTTTTTTAACGAAGAAAGCTTCAAATTTTGTTTCTCCTAAATATAAAAATCAACATAGTTTATTAAAAATTATAGGTTATCATCTAATTGTTTTAGCAGTAACATTCTTTTTATTAATAGAATCTTATTATTATTTTAGAATTTTCTTAGATACACGTATATTTCTTTTTATCGGATTATTACCAATTTTACTAATTATTATAGCAATTTCTTTTCATTTTTTTACGAAGCGTTTGAGGAATAAATAAAACAAAAATTATAATTATATCCTAAAAAAAGATAATGAGTATAATGCTCATTATCTTTTTAAATATTTATTAACGATTTTATCTAACACAGCGTTAAATTAAGAATTATTATAATACTCTAAAAAAAATTATTTTCGAGTATTATTTCTAAGTATCTTAACGATTAATGATAGGATGTATATTCCAGGTATAAAAATTAGTCCCAATAAAATAAGATGCCCAATAAACATAAATATCTCTTTTAAAAATTCCATTTCGTTTCCTCCTTTTTGGAAATTATACTATAAAATCTTAGAATCAAAAATGTAATAAAAAGAAAAAAATACATTTTTAACCAAAAAACTTTTATTTATTATGAAAAATGATATACTATTTAAGTAAATAGTGTAATAGGAGGAGTAGAATGAGAAAAAAAATGATGATTTTAGGGGCAGTAATGTTATTAGGAGGAGCTTTTGGGAAAAATAATGTTTTAGCTTCTACGCTTGAGACAGAGCAATTAATTGAAGAAATCAGTCTGAATATGGAAAAAGTTTACTTTGAAAAATTAAAAATGTCATATAGTGATGAGGAGATTATTGACATTATTACTGAAGAGGTTAATGATAGTATGACTGAGTTTGAAGATGAAGTTATTCTTGATTTAAATACTTCTTCTCGAAGTTTACCAACAATAAAAGAATTTAATGTTGAAACACCAAGTGGATATAACTATACAGTCACATCTGTATTTACACCACAACCAAATTTAAGAGGCTCAGGATCTGAGTCAGGATACATTAAATATAATTCAACATATACTCACCAGATAAAGACAACTACCCCATTGCTTGTTGGAAGTCAAAGTTTACATACTACTATTGCAACAAGTCCAGGTAAAATTTCAGCACAATCAGTGAATGCTTACTGTGTAGGTGGTGGGTTATATTATTGTGATCAAGGTCAAAAAGATGCTTGGTCAGAAAATTATACTATGCCAGGAACATATTCATCTTTTGCGACACGTGGTGTTTATGTTTATAGAGTAGAAGCAAGTGTTGCTGGAAGTATTGCGGCTCAAGGAAGTATTTATGCTAAGTATGGTTGCACTGCATATGATAATGTAAACCAAAGAGTAACAGTTAAAGCAACATGGAGCTATTAGTTTCATCTATTTGAAGCTTTACTATTTGATACAGCTTTTTTGTATCAATAGTTAATTAAAGAATGACAGATTGTAATATTAAGTGCAACACATAAAACTTGTGAGGGTGTAAGATAAAGTGTGTGAACTCTTAGAACAGTTGCCATAATAAGTTAACTATTTTCGATTATATAATCTGAGGAAAAATAACAATTATTCTGCTGAGATTGACATGGAGGATATTCAAAAACTAAAGCTGAATCATTAGAATAAATAGTAAAAGCCATCAAGAACTAAATCTTGATGGCTTATTTTTTAGGAGGTGAATAACATGAATCAGCCAATCATCATATATGAACGGGTACAAGAAGAATACGATCAATTCCTTCAAGAGCTGTTATAATTAGATGAAGAAGCAATAGCAGATTGATTACATGAATTAATTTTGAAAACCATGATTCTAGATTTAATTGTTGAAGAAATGTATATAGAAGATGAGTTGAACTATTTACTGGAACAGGAGGAATCTTTGAATATATTATATAAAATAATGAACGAATGTTTGTTGTTGGCGATTTGATTTGTTATAATTTATGTATAATAAATTAAAAGGAATGATGGTAAATGTTTCGGACACTAGTATATTTTAATCATAAAAAGGTAATGGAGTATAAATCCTTAATTGAAAGGAAGAAAGTAATAGAATTTAAAAATGCAACAGTAAGTACACAGAATGGATTTAAAGGAGCAATAGCATTTTTCTCAGGTGAAACTGGAGGGAAAAGTGAATTAAATGGAGATATTCTTAATAATTATTTATTGGATTGTGAAGAGTTCGAGAATGCCTTACAAGAAAGAGATGATTATTTTGATCTATTAAATTATGATGCTGATACTAATACGATACCTAATTCAACAATAATTCGATTTACAGGAACATTTAATATACCAGAAGAGTTTCATATGTTAGATATGTTGAATAAACTTAAACCGTTTTTAGTAAATAGTATTCAAGCAAACTCAACAGAGGAGCGTGAAGCTCTCAAATCCCTTTTAGGTAAAGATAGTACAAAAGTGCCACTATTCATTGAGACGGAAGATTTATTTGATGGGAGAATTTGTTTTTCAAAGGTGAATTCTAATAATTTCTGTTGTGATATCGAAAGCTTAGATGAGTTTGAGAACGAAGAGGTAACTGTTCTAGCTAAAGTTGTTTCAAAGAAGAGAGTCAATGGAAAGTCAGTTATTGTATTTGATGTATTGAAAGACTTGTTCTCCTTAAATAGAGCTATTAGAAGACAATTCGATTTACAACCAGATCCTAATATAAAAAATATTATATTGGATGAAGATTATGTGCAATTAGAGGTGTTAGCGATATATCAATAAAAAAGACTTATTATAGGAGGAAGTTATGACTAATCCGTGGATGGTAGAAAAAGCTAAGCTGGAAATAAGGTATATGTTGGAAAAGTCGAGTAATGATAGGCTTATAACACATAGAGGTGTTGCAGGGAGTGGAAGAGAAGAATATTTAGCAGAATTATTAGAAAAATATCTTACTAAAAATTATGAAATTACTGGTGGATTAATCATAAATAGTAGTGGAGCTCAATCAAATGAAACAGACTTAATTATTTATGATACTAATATTTTACCTCCCATGTATATAGATAAAATACATCATATGGTTCCTATAGAGTCTGTCACGTATGCTTTTGAGGTTAAAACAAGATTAACTAAGCGGGAGTTACAGACAACCATAGAAAAGTTTATGAATTTACAATCAATGGAATATCGTAATATGACAGTTTGTTTTGCATATAATACAGATATTATAGCGTGTGAACTTAAAAGATATAGAGGTTTAGACGATAATTTTTTACTCAATCCCGCTATAAAGTGTTTGTGTGTAGTAGGAAAAGGATATTACTTTTATATTAGTAAAATGATTAATAACAATCAAAGATACTGTGCATGGGTTGGAATTGAATCAGATGATGAAAATAAAGAAGTAGTTTGTTTATTAGGTGGGGTAGCTAATACTTTAAATCAGAAGGCGCGTCTAGGAGAATATTTGTTAGAATCAGGTGAATTTGATTATTTTTATCAAGCAATCTTCGATCAAAATGATAATCTGATACAAAAAAGTGAGGAAAATAGATCGTTAATGTAGAATAACTTTCTATATAAAAAAGATTAATCTCAATGTAGTAGTGATCTACTATACTCAGATTAATCTTTTTCTTTTTGCTCCATTTTCCTGTAACAGTTGCGGACGTGGATATTATGGTGGAGATGGGGGGAGTCGAACCCCCGTCCTAAAACACCGACCACTTAACTTTCTACAAGTTTAGTCTCCTATTAAATTTAACGGGTGACTGGTTAGGCGACACACCTGTCAGACCGCGAGTTTGATCATCTCTTCTAGGCTATTCAAACGGCACAGACTAGCGTATCCCACTACAGTGAGCCTAGTCATTCAACATGGGCGATTGAATGGTAGGCAGCTACGTTATATTAAGCAGCTAATTGTAAGTTTGTTTTTCCGGTTATTAAAACCTCGACCTTTTAACGTGGGTTAGCACGACTTGCTTATTAAGCTCAAATGCCCCAGTCGAATCCGTAACATCCCCAGGTTAATTTGATTACATAAAACATTATACTTTATTTTATCTCATTTGACAAGTTCTCATAACTGTCAATCCAAGTCAACACTCCCAATAGTATGTGAATTTAAACAATTCTTATGTTTCAAATTACTAAAAAAAGTGAAAACGTGTTTAATATCTCAGATTTGGTTCATAATAAAAACGTGATTTCTGTTAAACAGTCCAAACTGAGGTGAATTATGCTAAATATTATAACGAACATACTATTAACGGTGATGTCTATCTTGTCATCATCAAACGTATTAGTTACTAATCTCGAGCAAAACCAAATTGAATCACAACAATTAATGAATGTATTAATTTCTACCGAGGAAAATGAAACACAAATTAGTTTTTTAAATAAAGAATCTAATGATGATACACCATCAAATCAAAAACAGGAGTCACAAGAACTTCACAAAGTGAACTCATCTTCTGAAGTAAGTGATATTCCTAGAATAGAGGAAGATGAAGCAAAGAAAAAGGCAGCTTTAGCTAACCTACAGGCAGCTTTAAGTGAAAGTCAAAATGAAGACTTAGAAGAGAACCCACAACAAGAAGTTTCAAATCAAGCATTCAAGCTTAGTAGTTCAGGTGATGAAATTGTAAAAGTGATACCACTATCAACGATCTCAAATTCTGATAGTAAAGTAGATGAAACGGAGACTGTTTTTAAAGATTATCGTCAGACATTTTATAGTGTAACAGGTGGTGAGGTTAAAGTCGGGTATGGTCTTACTTATCAAGATGATAGCGTTAAGGTGATTGATAACGTGATGCACTATTATGATGCTCAATATGAATGGCTTCCTATTGTTGCGATAAACATTGATGAAGTATTAGAAGTGGGACTAAATGAACGTGGCATTCCTAATTACTATGGAACAGTTTTAGAAATTACTTATCCAGAAGGAGATACACAAAAAGCTATTGTTTTAGATGCATGTGGTGCTTGTAGTTGGGACAACCGTATTGATTTATGGGTGTATGATCATGATTATCAGCATGATATTAAAGGAATTGAATATCGTATCGTTAGGGAAGGATTTAAAGATGATAAAGAACAATCATGATATTGAGTCACTACAAGTAATGCTTATTAAAATGATAGAAGATCGTATGTTAAGTGAAGATGATTATAATTTAATAACGAAATACTTAGATAAGTTAAAAAATGATTTAAATAAAAAGTAGGTTTCGCTCGACCTACTTTTTTGTATTTTCTAACAACGTTTGACTATGACTTAAAAGAAAATCTTTAAATGCTGTAATGGATGGGGTGACATATTGATTTCGAACTGATGCCAGATAAATGTAACGTTCATGTTTAGGGTTTGTAATCGGTAAAATCTTGACGTTGAATTGTTCTAAAAATTGAATTCGAGGAATAATTGCAATACCATAATTCACAGAGACTAAACCTGCTACTGCAGTATCTTCTTCAACTTCACAACGAATGGTTGGATGGATATTTGCTGCATTAAACAAAGAATCAATGATCTTACGGACTCCGCTTTCTTTATTGAAGGAGATAAATGGATAATCAATGGTCTCGTTTAAATCAATCGTTTCTTTTTGTGCTAAAGGATGCTGAGGCGGTACAATCATCACCAATTCTTGCTGAGTAATTGGAATAAATTCGATGTCTGGTTCATTTTCAACATAGGAGCAGAGAGCTAAGTCGTATTTTTCGGATTTTAAATCTTGAATCAGTTGTTTTGTGTTACCTTGCCCAAATGAGAAGCGAATATTTTGATGAGTCTCATGCTTTGAAAATTCCGTGATAAGATGAGGAATAAAGCTCGCACCTAACGTATAAATGAACCCCAACTCAATTGAACCATTTGTTTGATTAGTTAATTCACGTAATTTTTTTTCGCCTAACGCCAATTCATCTAAGGCATTTTCGACGTAAGTTAGGAAAAAACGTCCGTGTTTTGTTAAACGAATATTTCGTCCGTGTTTTTCAAAAAGAGATGTTCCAAGATCTTTTTCAAGTGAAGCAATGGCATGACTTAAACTCGGTTGAGTAATAGAGAGTTGTTCAGCAGCTTGTGTATAATGTTCTAACTTAGCTAAAACTCGAAAGTATTGAAGATGGTTTAAGTTCATATTGGGTCACCTGCCACTATTAAAAGTTTTATTATTTGATAATAGTATATCACACCTATAGATAAAATGAATGAATTTAATAATAGGAAGCGATTAGAAATCATTAAAATAAGAATTGATGATTATTGATTTAATGTGTCTTTCAATACCCTAAAAATTTTAACGTCTATTGGATGACAGTAACCTTGATTAGTTTTAAAGACATTGAAAAAATTTATCAGTAAATAAATCAGTTCCCATTTCTAGGCTCTTTCATATTTTATAGTAAAGAGATCGGAGGGGATGGTGTTGTGATTAGAAAAGAAATTGGTTATTTAAAGTTAACAACTGTGCTTATTCAGTTGCTTATTATTTTAATGTTAGCACCTGTGACTAAAAATTTTGTTGACCAACTATTTGGGGGACTTCTGATTAACGAACTAACGTTATTCATTCTATTTTTATTACATGGCTACACTTATCGAGAATGTAGCCGAAGTCGTATGTTAAAAAGTGGACACCTATTCGGAATCACAGCTGTCATGTTCCAAGTTAGTATCCCACTATATGTCTTATCAACACTCATACTTGGGGTTGAAACCTATCTACTACTAGCTAACCGTTGGCCCTTCAAAGGAAACTCAGTTAACCAAATCAAAAAAATTAAACATAAATAAAAAGAGCAAACAGCAATGTTTGCTCTTTTCATTAAAGGCTTTAGCCTGTTGAGCTCGCGAAGCGTGCGAAACATAAAACCACCTGCTATGCGGGTGGGAAATAAAGGTTATACCACTAAAAAATCACCTTTCTTCCTATAATAGAGTTGTTCAGGCTACTATTTTAGAAGAGAAAGGTGATTTTTATGGCCAATAAGGCAAATAGTTTATCTCACACAAAGTGGATGTGTAAATATCACATTGTGTTTACTCCTAAGTATAGACGAAAAATAATTTATAATCAATATAAAACCAGTATAAGGGATATATTAAAACAATTATGCGCCTACAAAGGAGTAGAAATAATAGAAGGACATCTGATGCCAGATCATGTCCATATGTTAGTAAGTATCCCACCCAAAATGAGCGTCTCAAGTTTCATGGGATATTTGAAGGGGAAAAGTGCATTGATGATTTTTGATAAACATGCAAATTTAAAATATAAATTTGGAAATAGACACTTTTGGGCTGAAGGATATTACGTAAGTACAGTTGGATTAAATGAAGCAACGATTAAGAAATATATACAGGAACAAGAAAGCCATGATATAGCCATGGATAAATTAAGTGTAAAAGAATATGAAGACCCTTTTAAAGGGTAGCTAGCCATACGAAAACTCCTTCAGGAGTAAGCAAAAGCGGCAAAGGCAAGTAGCTTGAACAAAGTGAAAGCTAGCGCCTTGAGACGCTAGCCGGTAACAAGGGCTTATAGACCTAGTGAAAACCACCCGTTTGACGGGTGGTTTTTATTTTTAAATCATTATTCTAAAGAATCTTTTGTAAATGGGATAATAACTTTATTATTAGATTCATCATAGAAGGTTACACTGAATTTAGAATCATCATTCGCGTATATATATGGTAGGAATTCATGATCTATAACTTCAGGGAAAGGAATTGCAAAGGCTCCCTTTGGAATGTCAGTCGTGTATTGGTTATTGTTAATATTTATTGTCATAACTTCTGCATTTTCATTCCATCCGACAATTAATAAGGAAAAGTCTTTTCTGTCTTGAGGGCTATAGGGTTCATTTAAAGTGTATATATCATACATGGGCTCTTGATTTAATGAAAGCTTACATAAAAATAATGGTTTTAAACGACTAAAGTTAGCTTTATAGTAACCACTAATAGTTATAGCCAATCCATCTTCTTCTACAGTTAGTTGATAGGGATCAAACGCAACTGTTGTTTTTCCTTCTAAAGTAGATAAAGGAAGAGTCTCGAGATGCAACACTACTAAAATACTTACAATGTAACCTATTATTATACTAACAGTTGAATGATAAAAAATTCGCATTGAATTTGAATTCATGTTTCTTATTTTTTCAAGAAGTTGCTGTTTTTTTGAAAGAACTAAAACTTTAAACATTAAGCGATAAATAGATCCTCCAATAATAAATCCAAGGACATTCAAGAGGATATCATCAATGTTTAAGTATTGATTGATTTTGAAGAGTTGTAATAACTCGACAATAAAAGAAGTCATAAAACCAATTTTTATAAGTTTTGAATAATTTTTTTGATCGATAAATAGTAAGAATAAAAGAAATCCAAAAGGGATGGTAATTATAATGGTTTTTAAAATGGAAATTAAATTATCTTGAATTGTATTTAATGTATATACTACTGGGATAAAATTTGCCTGTTTGAGAGTATCAGTTAAATTTAAAGTAAATTCTGTGTCTTGAAACAAAGTAATTTTTATAAAGATTATAAGGTAAACTAGAAATGCCAAAATAGTGATATCATTTAAATTTAATTTTCTTTTCTTTTTTTGAATGTATCTGACATACTTCAATATAACTAATAATCCTAAAATTATTGGGATAATATACTTCATATTTATCACCTACTTTTTCATTTTAAATAAATTATACCAATAATATCTAAAAAATAGTATAATTTTAGTGATATTAATAAGAAGAGGGGAAGAATATGAAAAAATTATTTACAGCTGTGTTTTTATTTGTGGCTTTAATGATGGCTAGTAAGACAACATTTGCAAGTGAGATCATTATTAATGACCCAGATGTTCAAGTAATCGTTGAGAAAGGGGATTCTCCTTTATCTAATATTAAGGGGAGAGTTGATCACTATACTGATATTTATACATATGGATTATCACGCCCAATGAGTGCGCATAACTTAGTTAAAGGTTATAATTTTGGTGTAAGTGCCTCTGCATCAGATATTTATTCAAATTATTATTTTACAAATCACAATGGTCGTATAAATATTTATTTAGATGAATATCACGGTAAAGGTTTTTTTGACAAAACATATAAGTTTTATTTCTACGAACAGGGTTCAAATAAGTTAATTATGAGTACTTCTTTAGATAAAGGAGAAAAAGTTACGGTCCATGTGTTAAACTTATCAACAAGTAAAGGGTACTACTTCAAAATCGTTCCAAATAATCAAACGAATATTAGTGGGAAAGTTTATCGATAATCAATCAAAAAAAGAGTAAGTTATTATTAGAGCAACTTACTCTTTTTTTGTAAATTTTTCTTTATTTTTTTATTTATTCAATTTTAGCACGAATCTTTATTATTAAAAGTTTTTGATTCGAGCCATCATTTCTTCTATTTATCTTCATAAAATAAAACAATTTTTTTGTAAAATGGCTAAAATTAGTTAAAAAAATGGAGGGAGAGTTGACGGGAATATTCATTCATATCATAATTAGTATAAGTACCTAAAAATAGTGGGTATGGGAGTAAGGAGGAAACATATGTTTGATCATTCGAATTGTGGGATTGGGGCCATTGCCAATCTAGATGGGGCATATAGTCATGAAATTATTGAACAAGGGATGACTTTATTAAAAGCCCTTAGCCATCGTGGTGGAACATCAAAAGATGGAACAGGGGATGGATGCGGGATCCTATTACAAATCCCAAAACATTTTTATCACAAAAAATATGGAATTAGTGGGCCATTTGCGGTCATGATGGCATTCTTGCCAAAAGAGATTGAAGATCGCAAAGTAGCCGTTGACAGTATCTATGAGGCTGTTCATCATTTTAATATGAAAGTCATTAAAGAAATTGAAGTACCAGTTGACTCAACATTTTTAACGCCGACAGCCAAAAAAACAGAGCCAATTCCAACTCAATTTATCTTTGATATGACTAATTATGATGAGGCCATGTTATATAAACTTCGTCGTCGTATTGAACAACACTTTAAAGATGCAAAATTATCAGATCGAACATGTTATATTTTATCATGTTCATCACAAACGATTGTTTATAAAGGATTATTACGACCAGAAGAGCTTCCAAACTATTATTTAGATTTAAAAGATGAAGATTTTACCTCAAATTTCTGTATCGTTCATCAACGATTTAGTACGAATACAAAACCTTCATGGAATTTAGCGCAACCATTCCGCTACTTAGCACACAACGGGGAAATTAATACTGTGTCAGGGAATATTAAATGGTCAAATGCGCGTGTGGGATTAGCGACTCATCAAGAAGTGTATCCAATTTGTAATGAGAGACACTCAGATAGTGCGAACCTAGACCGAACACTCGAAGCACTTCTTCATGAAAACTTCGAGTTAGAAGATGCAGTGACTCGTTTATTACCAAAAGCTTATGAGCAAGATGCACGATTAAGCGATGACTTAAAAGCTTATTATGAATATAGTGGATTAAAACAAGAAGCATGGGATGGACCAGCAGGGGTAATTGTCTGTGATGGTCATAAATTAATTGCGACACTTGATCGCAATGGATTACGTCCATTCCGCTACATTCAAACGGAAAATCAAATCATTTTAGCCTCTGAAATCGGAGTTTTAAATACACCACTTGAAGACATCAAAGTCGCAAGTCGTATCCAAGCAAGTGAAATTCTTTGTGTGGACTTAGATACACAAACGATTACGACAGATGCAGATATCAAAGCAGTTTTAGCGACACAACAACCTTATCGCGAGTGGTTAAGTGAGAAAGTCATTAAACCAAATGCGACGCACAACTTCTGTCCAGATATTCAGAACTTTGAAGAAAATGAGAAAAAATTTGCTTACACAAAAGCTGAATATTTACAAGAGTTAAAATCATTAGTCGAGACTGGAAAAGAAGCCATTGGCTCATTCCCTTATACAGCGGCTTTAAATTTATTACAAGATCGTCCACAATTATTCTTTGACTTCTTTAAACAAAACTTTGCTCAAGTCACGAATCCACCATTAGATTCGATTCGTGAAAAATCAGTCTTCTCATTAACTTCCAGCTTAACGTCTGTTACTTCATTACATGATGGTAAACTCGATTTCCCAGTTTATGAATTTTCAACACCGTTAATCACGAGTGATCAGTTTGAAGCCATTTTAAATGAGAAGCAATTTAATCCAGCGATTATTAGCTTAGCTTGCCAAACAACCCTTTGTGAATCGATTGAAATTTTCAAAGCTAATATTAAAAAGACGGTTAATGAAGGAACAAAGGTCATTATTTTAGATCAAGAAGCAGCGGGAAAAGTTATTCCGTCATTAATGGCAACGACGGTGGCACATGATGTATTAGTTGACTTAGGAAAACGTCTAGAAGTTCGTTTAGTTGTGAAATCGGCAGATGCACGTTTACCAATTCATCATGCGATGTTAATTGCTTATGGAGCAGACGTTATTTTTCCATATTTCTGCTATGAATATATTGCGCGTCAGGTAGAAAATAAAGATGAAGCATTGAGTACTTATATTAAAGGATGCGATGCTGCTTTATTAAAATTAATGGCGAAGATGGGGATTGCAACGATTGCTTCTTATCGTGGATCAAAAGTATTTGAAGTCGTTGGTCTAGATGAAGAAGTCACATCTTTATTCACAACAAAAGCTTCTATTTTTGGTGGAAAATCATTTGAAGATCTTGATACCAATCTGCTTGGAGAAGGTCTTGACTTAAATAAAGTAAACGAATATCAAAATATGGATTCAACCTTCATGAACCATGCGTACTCGAAAAAATTCATTAAAGACATTAAAGCAGCCGTTGCAGCGAATGATTATGAAACGTTCAAAGCGATTATGGAAGCCGAGCGTAACCGTAAAATCAACTTACGTGACTGTTTAGAATTGCAGAGTGAGACTCAATTACCACTTGAAGAGGTGCAAAGTGAAGAAGAAATCGTTCGTCAATTTGTTGCCTCAGCCATGTCATATGGGGCCTTGTCGATTGAAGCTCATCGTACGATTGCTCGTGCGATGAACGAACTAGGAGCAGCTTCAAATAGTGGTGAAGGTGGAGAATTGGTTGAGCGTTTTGGGACAATCACAGCCTCAAAAGTGAAACAAGTCGCATCAGGCCGCTTTGGAGTGACGTATGATTACTTAAGAAGTGCCCAAGAAATTCAAATTAAAATGGCACAGGGAGCAAAACCAGGAGAGGGTGGACATTTACCAAAATCAAAAGTCGATGAACATATCGCCCGTGTTCGCTATGCGAAACAAGGAGTAGATTTAATTTCACCACCTCCACATCATGATATTTATTCAATTGAAGATTTAGCGCAATTAATTTATGATTTACAAACAACAAATCCAAGCGCAACGGTGAGTGTGAAATTAGCCTCATTAGCTAATGTTGGAACCATTGCGAATGGAGTTGTTAAAGCGGGTGCAAAAAAAGTTGTTATTTCAGGATTTAATGGCGGAACCGGAGCTTCTCCAAAATCATCATTAAAATATACTGGGCTACCATGGGAGTATGGATTATTCCAAACTCATAAATCATTACTTGAAAATGATGTACGTCATGAAACGCTGATTCAAGTAGATGGACAAATTAAGTCAGGATATGATGTTGTTTTAGGATCAATCTTAGGAGCGGATGAATTTGGATTCGGAACGATGTGCTTAGTCATGGTAGACTGTATTGGATGTAAGCAATGTCATACTGGAAAATGTCCAGCAGGAATTACGACACAAAATGAAACATTACGTTCACGTTTAAAAGAGGATCCAACAATGTTAAAAACATATATGACATTTGTTGCTCGTCAAACTCGTGAATTAATGGCTAATTTAGGTGTTCGCACGTTAGCAGAGCTTCGTGGACGTACAGAATTGATTCAAATTCCAACAGAAAATGCATATCATTTAAAGCTTGACTGGTTAGAATCATTACCAGTGACACAAGAAATGAATGTGGTGAATCCGACACTTAATGCAGTCAATCTGTCAACGAATGAAGTTAATACGATTGATACGTCTTTAAGAACACTTGGGGTTCAATTTGTGAGTGAGGAAGCACGTACATTTAAAACATATGGCTATGCGGGACAAAGTTTTGGAGCTCTTATGAATGAAAGTGTTGAGTTAATCCATACAGGTTATGCAAATGATTATGTTGGGAAAGGATTAAGCGGTGGACATATCACGGTTAAAGCAGACGAAACGACACGCCAAAAAGCCGATCAAGATCCGACTTATACGAATCATCACTTAATTGCTGGAAATACGATTCTTTATGGGGCAACATCAGGAACATGTTATTTAGAAGGTCGTGTTGGAGAACGTTTTGCTGTCCGTAATTCAGGAGCAACAGCCGTCAACCACGGAATGGGTGTTCATGCTTGTGAATATATGACAGGCGGGGTTGTTGTCTCACTTGGATCGGTTCAAGCGAATGTTGGAGCCGGAATGACAGGTGGATTACTATATCTATACAAAGCAAAATATTTAAATGAAAAATTAAATGAATCTTATGTTAAAGCATTTGACATGAAAAATCGTCATATCGAGATTTTAAAAGAAATATTAGTTGATTATGTCGCAAAAACAAACAATCAATTAGCCACACAAATTTTAAATAACTTCGAACACGAAGTTTTAAACTTCACCCTCGTCACATCAGCTGACTATTATCAATTAGAACTATAACTAAAAGGGACACCTCGTTTGAGATGTCCCTCTTTAAATTTCTTATAATTCATTACTGATTTCTTTGTTTAGAATTTGATATCACGACTTTATCAATGTTTTTATTATTTTTTTGAAAATAAAGTTTGAAAGAATACTTTAATAGGAAGTGGATTAGAGTTTCCTAGAAGTATAGTTGGAGCTTTTTTTAGCAGGATATTTATTAAACAAATTGAGTTAGCTGTATCAGATGAAATCATAGGAACATGGATTTTAGGCGCACTTTTAACTTATCCATTATCAACACTGGTACTTGGAAAAGAAGTGGCGGTCTTGGTTTATCTCGTTCTATTTCAATTAGTTTGGGAGAAGTGAATCTAACAAAAAAGACTGGCTAGCGTCCTAGCAGTCTTTTTGTTAGTGTATTCTATGGTTCGATATGCGTTAAAGGTTAATGTTTTTGTTCTTTTTTCTTTGTTGTGACACCTGTTCCAGGAACAGGTTCACCAGGTTCATAAATTTTACCTGGTTGTTTCACTTTCTTTTCATTATACTTATGCATTTTACCAGACATCGTAATTCACCTCCATAATCGTTATCATTTACTAAAATGATAGAACTAATCCATAAAAGTAAAAATAATCAGATCATTAGATAAGAGAAAAAAATTAGATGTATTAAAAATAATGGTAATCATTCTAAATTTTATAAATTAACCTTGCTGTTAAAGAAAAAATATGGATAAAATTCGAAAAAATATTTTAATTATGGAAAAAATATTATAAAATGTATGTGTAAAGTGTATATATTGGCAAATATAGGGAAATCTAGAGGCGCAAAGCTAAAGGGGCTAAGGTTTATATAAACTATGCCAGCCAGTTGCCGAAGAATGATAATTCTTTGTATTTCATAAAAGAAATAATAACAAGCTTTGAACAGGCTTTTTTTATGATGTTTTTTTGTGATATTGAAATAAGATGGCAACTACCTTTTATAGGTAGTTTTTTTATTCTTAGGCGTGGTACCCTTCTTGCTTATATAAGCAATAAGAGAAATGAGTAGTTTTTTATCACTTTCGAATTATCATTAAGAAAAAGGGGTAAGATCATGAAAAAAAGTTTACCGAGTGTATTAGCATTATCACTAATTATCTCAAATTTTTCGCCAACACTAAGTGTATTCGCCAATGAATGGCAAACACAAGTGAAAGTTTCAGAAGAAGAAACTAAAGAAAATAAAGTGAGTGAAGCGATTGTTAGAGGCTTTGCATTAAATAGCTATGATAACTTTAATGCTTACAATGAAAAGTATCGCGTCTCACGAGATGAGATAGTCTCATTCTCAAATAATGGGGGACAATATAATTCAAGTTCGTTAGATAAAGCATTTGATAATAATTTATCAACTCATTGGGAAACTGGAACAAAAAATACTTCCTCATTTATCAATGAAGTGATTATTGAATTTAATCAGATTAAATCTATTGATCGTATTGTTTATGCCACTCGACAAGATGTAGCTAAAGGAAAAGGATTCCCAAATGAATTTGAAATTTATGCTTCGTTGTCTGGGGAAGATGATGATTTTCGATTAGCTGTTACTGGAAGTCATACTACAACAGGAAATATGATGGAGTTTAAGTTTGATACGATTCAAGCTAAAAAAATTAAATTTGTTTTTAAATCAGCTAATCAAGATTGGGCCAGTGCATCAGAATTTTGGTTCTATAAAGAAGATGCACTTCTGAATCAAATGAATCACATTTTTACGAATGAGTCTAAAAATGAACTAAGTGAAGAATTTAATACCATTGAGAAGTTAAATGAATTTGAGGTTCTTGCACAGCAACATCCATTTTATGATGATTTTAAAGAGGATATTGCTAATGCTCGAATTTTATTAGAATTAACAGAAGTTAACTATATGAATGCGATGATTTCAACGTTTACTTCTTTTGATGATGAGAGATTAGAGGCTTATGATGCATTATATAAAGTGCCTTCTGAAAAAATCACAAGTATCACGACGAATGGTGGTCATTATGCAAGTCATAGCATTTTAAATGCAATGGATAATGACATCAATACAAGATGGCATTCGAGATCTCAAAATAGTTCAAGCCATACGAATGAAGTTATTATTACATTAGAAGAATTAACAACAATTAATCGCTTAATGTATTCAAATAATCACTCTAGAGGATATGCCCAAGCATTTGAAATTTATATCTCAAAAACATCTCAAGGTGATACATTTGAAAAAGTAACAGCTGGAGAGATGGCGATTGATACAAAAAATACGATGGAGATTTTATTTAATCCAACAGATGCACGTCGTATTAAATTTGTGTTTACAGAAGGATATGAAAACTGGGCAATTGCTTCTGAGTTTGGAATTTATAAACCAGATAGTATCTCTGAAGTAATGGATCGCTTATTCATAGATAAGACTATGAGTGAATTAAACCCGGAATTTGCTACAATTGCAATGATAGAATCATTGACTGAACAAGTAAAAAATCATCCATTTGCTGATGAGTATATGGAAAAGTTGAACATTGCTAAAGAGTTAATAGAATTTGGTACTATCCAATTGGGAACTTCTAATATAAGTAAATTTACACCATTTTATACAGAATATATCAAACAATATGATGAGATGTTCCGTGTGCCTATTTCTGCAATTAGTAATAATGGTGGAAATTATCCAGGAGCTCTACTTCAATATGCAATTGATGAAGATATCACAACGCATTGGGAAACTGGGACTGCTAATAGTGATACATTTAAAAACGAAGTTATTTTAACGTTAGATAAAGCAGTAGAAGTTGATCGTTTAACTTATAAACCTCGAACGATTAATAAAGGATTCCCAACAAAATTTAGTATCTATATATCGCCAGTTACTACAGGAGATAATTTTCAAAAAGTTTCGGAAGGTCACTATGCGGTGACAAATGACATGTTACAAATCAAGTTTGATTCAACAAAAGCAAAGCGTATTAAATTTGTTTTTGAAGAAGCCTATCAAGATTGGGCATCTATTGGAGATATCCGTGTTTATAAGCAAGATACTACTGCAGATCAAATGAAAAATCTATTTACAAATGGACTGATGAATGAAGTATCTGAAGCTTTTAATACAATTGAAAAATTAGAAGCTTTAGAGGAGAAAGTGAATGAGCATCCATTAGCTTCTGTTTATCAAGAAGATATTCAATTAGCAAAAGATATTATTAATAATGAATTACAAACGGTAAAAACAGTGACTGTAGAGCAGCACGGTGACCGAAATGCACACACTAATCAGAATTTAAAGTTTGGATTTGGAAATAACAATCAACCAACTGGAGTGTTGGCGAAACCAGGTGATACAGTTGTTGTTTATGTTGATGCTGAACCAGGAAAACCATTACCTCAATTGTTTTTCTCACAGCAAGAGGGAAGTTTTGCAAACTGGGGAAGAACGGTTAGTTTACATGCTGGAAAAAATGTCATTACAGTTCCAGAGGTTACTCAAAATGATGGGTGGTATCATCATTCAGTAACACCAGGTGGAGCGGTATATATTGTTAATCCTTATACAGAGGAGCAACAAGGAAAGTCACCAGTTATCCGATTTGCTAAAGGTGTTGAAGTATTTCCAATGATGGATAAAAATACAGATGAGCAAGAGTTTTTACAGTTATTAAAAGATTATAAAGCACGATTAGATGCAGATAAAAGAGCGAATCCAGATGTGATGGATCGTCAAATGATTGATATCGTTGAAATTGTATCTGATCACTTAGTATTCACGGGAACAGCAACCGGAGCATATGAAGCCTATGTGAACCAAGAGTTTAGTCCACTTCAAACTGTAAACATGTATAATGACCACATGGATTTAGTATTTGAATATTTAGGATTGGATGGTAGCAATGAATTAAATGATGTGAAGTATACGCGTGAAAATATTCGTCTAGCTCAACCATTTGGATATATGTATGCTTATACAAATCATATCGGGGTTCAAGGCGATGTTATGGTTAGTATGTTAACGAGTGTCGGTGGTTGGGGTGTTGACCATGAAATGGGTCATCGATTAGATATTGGAGTTCGAACAATCGGAGAAGTTACAAATAACATGATTCCACAGAATTCATCGTATTACTATAATAAACCAGATAAGCGTATCCCATTTGAAAGTCATATTTATAAAAATGTAATTTCCAAAGATAATAATGAGTATTATTCAGGTTCATACTTTGAAAATTTAGCAGTATTTTGGCAATTAGAAATGATTTATCCTGGTTATTGGGCTAAACTTAATCGACAATATCGTGAGAACAATGTTGTATTAGATTCACAAGATTCAGCAAACGATAAATTAAATCAATTAGCAAAATACTCAAGTATTGCGTTAGAGTTAGATTTAACTGAACATTTTGAACGCCATGGGTTCTTTGTTTCAGATGAGACAAAAGAATTTGTCAGCCAATATAAAAAACCAGAAGTTAAAACGTGGTATGCAAATTATGACTATATTGAATATAAAGGAAATGGCTTTGAAAAAGAGACAGGATTAGTGGTTGAACGTTTAACGCATGGTGAACATAATCAGTTAGTATTCAAAGTAAATGCTGATGTTGCCGCTGATGTTTTAGGATATGAGATTTTTAAAGATGAAGAATTAATCGGATTTACTTCAACAAATAGTTTTATTGATACAACGACTGAAGTTGGAGAAGCGGTTGAGTACAAGGTAATTCCTTATGATAAGAAGTTAAATCCAGGTGAAGAAGTTCATCTTCATTCATTAGCGCCGACAATTATGACTAGTCAAGAAAAGGTAATATTCAAATTAAATGAGGCATTTGAACCGATGAATCTTGCAAAAGCTTATACATATACTGGTGAAGAGATGACGAATGCAGTAACAGTTAATCATTCAGTTGATATGAGTCAAAAAGGAATCTATCCAGTCACTTTCATGGCCGAAGATCAAGGAATGACAACGGCTAAAACTATTAAAGTCGAAGTGGTTAGTGACTATGACTATTTATCAGATATTGAATGGACAGATGTTGAAACAGTATGGGGAACACCACGACGAAATGAAAATATTAAAGGTCGTATAAATGGTGACATTCAAACCTTTGAACAAGGATTTGGAATTCATGCGAATGGAAAAATAACGTATGATTTAACAGATTTAGACTATGATCGATTTGAAGCATTAATTGGGGTAGACATGAATATTGCCTCTCAATTAAATTCAAGTTTACAAGTGAAGGTTATTGCAGATGGTCAAGTTTTAGCAAAGACGCCAATTTTAAAACATGCCGATAATATGGTATCTGTCGATGTGCCAGTTAAAGGAGTTAAGGAATTAGTAATTGAGATAAATGATGCAGGGAATGGAAATACGTCAGACCATGCTATAATCGCTAATCCGAAATTAATTACAAATAATGCCAAACCGCAATTAACAATTCCAAAGGATGCAGCTGTGAAAGTAGGACAAAAATTAGAAGACATTATCGGTACATACACGGCAAAAGATGCTGAAGATGGAGAATTAACAGCATCAGTACAAGTATCAGGAGCAGAAAACGTTAACTTCGATTGTCCAGGAAAATATACAATTACTTATACTGTTACAGATTCAGATGGGAATCAAGTTGAAAAAACTCGTACGATTTCAGTCGTTGATATGAATGATTTTACGTATCTAACAGATTACGACTGGAAATCAGCAAATCAAAGTTATGGAAGTGCGAAAAAAGATATCTCTGCAAGTGGAAATACCTTGAGATTAACAAATGAAGATGGATCAGTAGCGACTTATGAACACGGAATTGGTGCTCATTCAACGTCAACGATTATCTATGATTTAAGCGATAAAGATTATCAATTTTTCAGCTCATATGTTGGGGTCGATCGTCAAATGTATGGTTCAGTCGGAAGTGTTGTTTTTCAAGTTTATGTTGATGGGGAAAAACAGTTTGATAGCGGATTAATGAATTCAAGAGACCCACAACAGTATGTAGAGGTTAATTTAGCAGGTGCGAAAGAATTAAAACTTGTGGTGACAGATGGTGGAAATGGTGACGGATCAGACCATGCAACATGGGGAGATACAAAACTTCATTTTGCTAATAGTGAACGTGAAGAAATTAACCGTGAATCATTAGATACTTTATTAGAAGAAATTGACTCACTAACGGCTTCTGATTATACTGAATCATCGTGGTTAAACTTAATGCAAGTTCTTCAAGAAGTAACTACACAATTAGCAGCGGGATATAATCAAGAAACAATCAATCAATTAACAGCTACTTTACAAGAAGCTTACGAGAAACTAGAAAAGGTTGTTAGTTTTGATGAATTAGTTCAATTAATTACAACTGTAGAAGAGATGGACTTATCAGCTTACACGTCTGAAAGTGTTGAACAGTTACAAACTACTTTAGAGCAAGCAAAAGCATTAGTAGAAAATGCAACACTTCAACCAGAAGTCGATCAAATGATTGAAAAACTTCAAACTGCAATTAATCAATTAGAAAAATCAGAAGATTTAAATCAAGTGGTTGGGATTAAAGATGACTACTTAAAAGCTGAAATAATCAAAACGTTAAACCTTCAAAAAAATGAAGTAACAGTAGGTGATCTATTAAATTTAACATCACTTACGTTAAGTAATCGTGTTAAAAATTTAGAGGGATTACAATATGCTAAAAACTTAGAGAGCCTTGAGTTCCCTCATGCTGAAGTCACAGATTTATCTCCCTTAAAAGATTTAACAAAACTAACAAAAATTGTTGCAGATTGGCAAATTATTGAGGGAGGAATGTTAGAGCGTACAGAAAATAAAGTGTCTATTGATCATAAAGTAATTAACCGTCAAGGTGAGCGTGTTATTCCATCGAGTATTATGGTGCGTCATAATCAAACCTTTACAGAAATGCCTATTGATTTAGCAACAAGTATGAATGAAAATGGTGTAATCTCATTTGATACCACTTCATACGAAACAGGGAGTTACTCAGTATTTATCGCATATGAAAATGAAGCAGATAATTACCAAGCTCAAGTCTTATATATGTTTAGAGTAGAATAGCACTAAAAATATATTTATATAAGTCCAGATAAATTTTCTTCATAGAAAATTTAAGCCCTACTAACGGTAGATACATTTTCTTCGAAAATGGTAGGTGACCCAAGCCCTAATAGTAGGGAATTAGATTTCTTTCAGAAATCGTAGGTGACCCATTCCCTAGCAGTGGAGGATTAGATTATCTTTGATAATCGCCAGGTGACCCCTGGACGATAGTTGGCCTTGAACTTAAAAAGGACTAGAAACTGAGGATGATTCTGAAAATGTAGATTATTTCTCTGTTTTTATATAGTTAAAAACCTAGTAGTTTAGCTACTAGGTTTTTTCAATATGACGAATTGTCAATAC
>NZ_JAMQUS010000029.1:0-12042 GCF_025594995.1 Turicibacter sp. GALT-G1 | reverse complement strand
GTGTACTTTAAATTTGTATAACAAAAAAGTAAGACTAATTTTTAGCCTTACTCCTGTCTTAATTTCTCTACTTCTTCAAGAGATAGTCCTGTTGATTTTGAAATCAATTTATTATCTAATCCATTTTGGATTAAATTTTTTGCAATTTCTATTTTTTCTAGTTTTGCTCCCTGTTCAATCCCTTTAACCATTCCTTTTTCTTCTGCATAGGCTAAAGTACTGACTTCATTTAATCTTGACTCTCTACGTTTTTCGTACTGTTCTCCTTCTTTACGATCTTCGCTTAATCGAACCAATTGGGCTTTTGCCTCTTTTATTTCAATCTCAACTTTTTCTAATTCTTGCACCAACTCACTATCAGGCTGATTAATAAAATATAACCATGCTTCTAACTTGCTTTTCACATCTTCTACACGTTGAACATCTTGCATTTTCTTTAACTCAATAAAATGTAACTCCATCACATTTGTTAATTCTTCATTTGTATGGCAGCCTTTTAGACGATAGACACTATGAAATTTAGAATGATTTAATAAATTAAAGTCCAATAAATTAATACAACTCGTTCGTGATAGTTTCTGATAATTCTCTCCACTCTCTAGTTGTCACTCATATAACTTGCTCCAATAATATAAACTACGCTTAATCATGTTGTATTCGTCTTTAAGTTGAATTTCAATATTAATATACTCTCCTTTATTCGTGATAGCTTTCATATCTAATCGACTATATTTATCTTCTAAATGATTTTTTTCAATCGTTGTATCTTTTAACTCCACTGATTGAATCGGATCAATCGGATTTAAAACTGCATTTAAGAATGAAATCAACACATTAGGGGGCTTTTCATTTCCAAAGATACGTTTAAAAACAAAATCCATTTTTGGTGGTAATAATGCGACTGGCATTATCTATCAACCTTTCTCTTTATCACTTTCTCTTATTATACTACGTTCTAAATCAGATAACATAAACTAATCTTAGATTCTGTAAAATTAGAATCATTTCATCAGATATTTACCAAAAGATAAAATGTAATGTGCCTCTAATTTAGTCGTTACCTCTTCTCCACATTTAACATCTTATATTTTCTTTAACTCAATAAACTAATCCATATAATTTTTGTTACTCCTTTTTTCGCCTTTAAATTACATTTTTTTGCAAATAGTATGTGTTATATTATTAACTATTAGGGGGAAAATTAAATCTTTCATACTAAACATTAATTTCTAAAATAACATAATTACGGCATTTACTAGAATAAAATATATATACTTAAAAAAAGCTATTTTAGTTTTAAATTCTTGATTTTTATGCTGCGATTCTAAATCATTATAGAGAATAATTGGATTGTCAATACTAAACTAAACAACTTTTTTAAGGGTATTTTTTGAATAATAAAGTTTAAACTGATTGATTTCATTATTTATTAAACACAACTCAAGCTAACAGATAATCTTTTTCTAAGTAATTAAGACTAGATCTTTATCCCACCATATTGATCTAACCTTCCAAATAAGTTTCCTTAATTCATTCAAGGAATTTTGATTTCTATACTTCTCTTTATAATCAGCATTATACTTAGATTGATATAGATTATTAAGAACTTACTAAGTTACTTGATATCATCTTCTTGATGATATTGATTAATAAACTGGCATAATTCATATCGGTTCATTTTATCCAAAATATAATTATCCTTTTTTTAAGATTTTATTATCTCCCTATAGAAGTAATACTTGCTGCTTTATATATTTGTTGTTCTAGTATCAGCCATTGAGCACATAGGAGAAGTTTGCCTAATCCATTTACAGTTAATAATTCTGATACACTCTATTCGAAATTAACTTATTGGAATGCACATCTAGTTTTATAAAGTTCAACAACTATAACTTTGAATTCAGTATTATATCTCTTCATATAGATACATCTATTTATTAAGTATATTACTTCGAATTAACTTGACTGTGCTCATAAAACTATACTAGCACCACTACATTTAAATTTTTTGATATTTTTTAGGAGGTAACAATGAATAAATATAAATTAGACAATTTCAATATAACTAGCAAACAAAAAGTTGAGTTAAATTGCTTAACCAATTTGTCATTATTACTCAATAATGACATAAACACTAAAGTACTTATGCAAGTATTAGATAATTCTAATAGTAGTCAAATGCCTCTGGTAATTTCAACTGCAAATAAGAATTGTGGATTGATAGAATCAAAACTTAAAGATAATGACCTACAATACTTTATATTTTTCTAATTAAAGAATATATGTTATTAGTATCATATAGAATGGCTATTTCCAAGACTTATGGAATTTAAAATCCAAAAATATCCTATTTTCAATGAAATTTATTTACATAAAATGTATTTTATGTTATTATTTTCAATAAAGGAAGGGGGTGTCTTTCATGACAATCGAACAAATCATTTTAGACTTTGAAATATCTGAATTAGTTCATCGTTGCTAATATATTAAAAAATGGGCTTCTTACTATAAGAAGTCCATTTTTTTAAGAAAAGGGAGAGATTATAATGACAATCTTTAGATTTAAAGATCATGTATCCATAATTAGGGAAGATGGGTATATATATATTATTGATAAAAATGTTTTGAAAATTTCTATTAATGATGGAATAGAGCAGGTTATAAATCAATACAAACAAGGGTGTAACCCAGAAATTGCTAAAGACTTTATTAGTATAGAAGATGCATTAATATTACATAATACTCTGCAAAATAATAATCTAATATTACCAGTCTGGGATAATAACTATGAAAATACTTTTTTAGAAAAACAGTTATATTATTTAGAACAGTTTTCTGATAATCCTAATGATGCTCAAACAAAATTAGATAAAGCAACAGTTGGAATTATAGGGCTTGGTGGAGTTGGTTCTATAGTTTTACAAAACTTAGTAGGAGCTGGAATTAAAAATTTTGTTCTAATAGATTTCGATAATGTATCTATGCATAATTTAAATAGACAATTTATTTTTAATACTAGCTCTATAGGATCTCATAAAATCACGGAATCTTCAAAATATGCTAAAAGCATAAATAAGGATTGTAACATCATATGCTTTAATGCAAAGATAAATGAATTAAGCGATTTTACACTTCTAAAAAATATAAAATTAGATATTATAGTTAACGCTGCAGATACCCCCTACAATATTGCCGAAATAACATATAATTACGCAAAAGAAAATAAAATTCCTTTTATTACAGCTGGTGTTGGAATTAGTAGTGGATTCTGGGGACCACTATTTAATTCTGAATCATATAATATGAATATAAATATGACACAAAAACATATTAATCGTGATCCCATAAAAGGCTCATTAGGTGCAACTAATAATATTATTTCTTCATTTATGACGTATGATATTATTAAATTTTTAATTGGTGAACCCCCTAAATCATTAGGAAAAAAAATAATAATTGAATTTGACAGTCTAAATATTAAAGAAAAAAACTACATTGACAATGAGGAAAAAGCAAATGAATAGATTACGACGTCAATTAGCTTTTAAAGATGAGATAATAATTGAAATAGATAGTATTCCTTCTGACTTAAACCCTTTGAATACATATGATTATACCAGCAGATTTATATGTAGTGCCTTATATGAACCATTGGAAAACAACATTAATTGCACTATCACAACTAAAGAGAATATTTTTTTCTCTATAGAATTACATTCTAGTTACATCGGAAATGCTCAGCAATTACTTAATTGCTTTTTATATCACCTCAATTTTAAAAATAAAAGTATTTATATAAGATCATTGCTAATAATTAAAGGAGTTGCAGACTACATTAAAGGCTTAAAAAGCATTAACGAAATTGGCATCAAGGTTTTAAATGATAGAAAACTTATTATTGAATTAGAAAAAGAATCATTTTTTTTCTCCCATATCATACAAAGTATCTATATTTTACCTGTAGAAGAAGATATGGCTGTTCAAAATGGTCCTTACAAATTAAATATGTTAACTAGCGAAGAAGTTAAATTAATTTATAATCCTAATTACTATAGTAGAAAGACTAAAAATTATATTAAAAATTTAACTTTTAAGCTGAATAATAACCCTAATGACAGTATTAATTTATATAAAAATTATAAAATAGATGTTAGCTGTCACACTCAATTTTTACATACTAATGCACATTATATGCAATATTCTGATTTTAAAGAAATAAATTCTCCTATGATGTTTACTCTATTTGTCAATAACACTAAACTTAGAAATTTAATAAATAAAAATATTTGTAGAAAGGATATAGCTAATAATTTAAAAAATATTATTATTCCCCTATATACTTTAACTGGAGATGCAACATTTGAAAGAGCTTTGAAAAAACACTCAAATGATTTACAATTAATAGAAGATACTCGTGATTTAAAAATAATTTATGCAGATTATTATCCTAATTCAATCATAATGGATAATATTATTTATTTACTTAAGCAGTATGGATATACTTGTTCAGTCAAAATAATCAAAGATTTCAGAGATTATATCAAAATTAATACGAAAGAATATGATATATCTTTACATCTTTTCTTTCCACTCTATCATCATTATTCTAGCTATGTTTCATCATTTTTAACTAATATAAATGATATGTCAGAAAAAATGAATATTTTAAATTTTCTAAATGCAAATGATATATCTAATTTAAACATTTATTTACAATATACGGATAATTACATACCCCTGTTCTTAGGAAAAAGTCTATATATTAAAGATTCTAATATTAATGGTTTTCAATTAAAAGATAATGGTTATCTATGTGTCAAAAATTTAGAATATGCTAATAGATAATTAAATTCTATTACTTTTCTTCATATATTTACAGGAGGTATCACATGAAAAATAATAAAAAATTACTTATTATCGGTTTCTTTGGAAATTTATTTTTCGAGAGAGGTATTTGGGTTATCTACTTATTAAGCATCGGATTTAATATGTTTGAAGTTAGTATTTTACAAGCGATTCTAAACATCACTATGTTTTTAACGGAAATTCCAACAGGATACATCTCTGATAAATTAGGAAGAAAAAAAGGGCTATTATTAGGGCATTCATTTATAGCACTATACCTAGTAATATTTTTAATATTTCATGATTTTTGGATATTATCACTTGCCTATATACTGTATGGAATCGGATTAACCTTTATTTCAGGAACAGATCAAGCGTATTTATATGACTCACTAAAATATGATAATAGCGAACAGTTATATGGGAAATCTATAGCTATATATAATTCAACAATAATTGTTGCACTATCTTTAGCGATGTTTATAGGTGGATATATTCAATTAATATCATGGAATTATATATTCTTATTAGGGCTATTCTGTCAACTAATTACAATCATCATTATAACGAGACTTAAAGAAATTCCTCTTATAGAAACTGAAGATAGTTCTAACTCTAATTCAGAATCATCTACTAGTTTTGCTTCTGAAATGAAAAAATTTATAGAATTAAATTCTGGATTTAAATTTTTAATATTATCAATATCTACTTTCTTTGCGACTACATCTATATTTTATATGTTTGGTCAAGAGATACTTCAAAATTCTGGAATACCTATTCATCATATATCATCTTTATTTGCTGGAATAGCTATTATTCAAGCAACGTTATCTATCTTTTCTTATAAACTAGAGGATAAATATTCTTCTAAAAAAGTTTTAATTTTTACCTTTGGTTTTATTGGATTACTTTATTTATTTATGCTTATTAATCATCCAATTATCATTATTTTCGCATTCATATTAATAAATTCTTTATACGATTTAGTAGATCCTATTTCAAGTAAAATTATTAATAATGAAATTCCCTCGAAAATGAGAGCAACAATATTATCTTTGATTAACCTTATTACCTCATTAATAATGTTTATTGGCTCTTTATTAATTGGCTATCTCTCTTCTTTTATAAATTCATTAGTATTATTTTCTATTATAGGATTATTAACAATAATATTATCAACTACTACACTTACTATTTTTTATAAAAGTAAGTCATCTACAGAAAAGGTGTTGGGTCTTAACTATGATTAATATACATAATATAACAAAGAATATTAATGGAGAAAGTCTTATAGTTAGTTCTTCTTTTTCTATTAATTATAATGAAAAAATAGCTTTAACCGGACCTAATGGATCAGGAAAATCAACTTTACTCAAAATCATAGCACAAATTGATTTTCCTGACAGTGGTGATATTTCTATAAACAGCGGATATACAGTAGGTATAATGAATCAGATTCCAGATATAAACCTTAATATGAGTACGTATGACATTTTAAAAAAAGCTTTTACTGAAATAGAATTAATAAGTAACAAATTAAGAGAGTTAGAATCTCAAATGAGTATACCTAATGCGAAAAATAATATAGATTTATTATTAAATACATATGGTAAATTATTAGAACGATTTGAATCTATTGGAGGATATCAAGTCGATTCAACTATACAGTTTGTCACAAATGGATTAGGAATCAATCATTTATTAGATATTTCATTTGATTCTCTAAGCGGAGGAGAAAGAACTAAAGTAGAATTAGCAAAGCAACTAATTACTAAACCTGATATCTTATTATTAGATGAACCCACTAATCACTTAGATATATATTCAATCGAGTGGTTAGAATTATTTATTAAAAATTATAAAGGAACTGTTTTATTTGTTTCTCATGACAAAACATTTTTAGAGAACGTAGCCCAGAAAGTTTTAGATATTGAAAATAAGAAAGTAACTCTCTGGCCATATAATTATAAAAATTTTTTAAAAGAAAAAGAAAAATTTTTGTTAGCTGAATTTGAGCGATTTAAAAATCAACAAAAAAAAATTAAAAAAATGAAAGCAGCTATTAAACAATTAAGAGAATGGGCAAATCAATCAATACCTCCTTCAGAAGCACTACATAGACGAGCATCAAGTATGGAGAAAGCACTAGATAGAATAGTACTAATCCCAAAACCTCAACTTGAAAAGAATTCAATTCGTAGTAGCTTTCAAGAATCCCAATATATCTCACAAGACATAGTATCTATTGAAAATGGATCGAAATATATAGGTAATAATGTATTAATTGATAATATTAATATATTAATTCGAAATGGAGAAAAAGTAGGGATAGTAGGAAGAAATGGTGTAGGCAAATCTACTCTAATAAAATGCATTTTGGGGAAAGAAATGTTAGATTTAGGAGTATTAAGAATAGGTGACAATTTAAAAATTGGTTATATTGCTCAATCTCTAGTTAATACACCTAAAAAAACAACTGTGTTAAATGCTTTTAGAGAAGAAATAAACGTAGATGAATCGCAGGCACGAAATATATTAGCGAAATATCTTTTTTATGGATCTGATGTATATAAACTAGTAAATAACCTATCTGGTGGAGAACGTATGCGATTAAGGTTAGCACAACTAATGCAACAACCACTTAATATACTTATATTAGATGAGCCTACTAATCATTTAGATATCGAAACACAAGAGTTACTTGAAAAATGTATTGAAAACTTTTCAGGTACTATACTGTGTGTGTCACATAATCGCTCATTACTTAATAAATTTGAAACTATATTATGGATAAAAAATAAACAAATCTATTCACTTATTGGTCCCTATAATTACGCTCGAGAAAAAATATTAGAAATAGAAAAAAGCAACAGTTAAATAGTCACATTAACTGTTGCTTTTTTAAGAACGAAGCCATTGGAAAAAATTCACTTTGACTCTTCATTTCTTCCACACTCATTTTTTTGATTAAATTTATATATATTTTTCTTAATATATCCTCATCTTCTTTGGAAATATATGGAAGGTTAATTATTTTTCTATAATAAAAGTAATTTTCTAATAAAATTTCTAAACAAAGATCTTCTAATAAAAGTTTTATAGATTCTACTTCATAGATACACTCATTTTTATACCTTACTTGTTCTTCAATTTTTAATCTCAATTGTGATTTATATAAAGTAGGGTTATCAATTTTCTCAAAACCAGAAGAAACATGAAACGGCATATATAGTCCTAAAGCTGTTCGAGATTCTAGATAATGATATTCAAGTTGTGGGGGATTTAAAAGTAATTTTGTCAATCCAATTCCTCTATATGCTGGATGAATAATAATACGAATATTTATTTTTAAATTTTCGTTAACTTCCTTAAAAAAGGGGAGTATATTATACTGGCTTGAATATGGTGAAATAAATACACTAACTCCAATACAAATACCATCTTTTTTAATTACAAAATACTCAGGATTATAATTATCATAATTAAAATCTTCAAAATAATGGTACTTTTTTAATTCCTCATAATCCCTATGTGTTCCTTTAGTAACACTAATTTCTTTAATACCAGCTACAGAGGCTTTTTCAACATGCTTATTTAATATATTTTTATGTGTGCCATTAAGATCTAAAATAATAAGTTGTTTAGGTGATAGAGCTTCTATTAAATCATCATGCGGAGTTGCTACAACCAATTTGATTCTCATTTTTCTGCATAATCTTTGTAAATTGTAAGCGACTACTTGTGCAGTTTGCCTATCAAGATTGGATAGAAACTCATCAATAACTATTATACTAGGTTTTTTCTCTATCGCTTTAGCTAATTTAAACCGAAACTTTTGGCCATCAGATAATTCTTGGTATGTTCTTAAATAAATATACGCCTCACTTAGCCCAACAACTCCTAAAATATTTAAAGCTTCTTCAAAAGAAGATCCAATTATATTAATTATTGGTGTATTTAACCTTCCCGGTTCCATTAAAGTAGTTACTTCATTATTAGAAATATACTGATTAATTATATAAGATTTACCTGATCCACTAAAACCAGTGATATATGTTATATCATCAGGAATAATCTCAATATCTCTGTCATAAAAATTATGAGGTAATCCATTCTTTATTCCGAATGACTTTTGAACTAGTAATTCTCTTTCATTATATATACTTTCCATTCTACTATTCCCCTATTCTAAATACTTATTACAATAATAAATTATATACTACGCTTCAATTATTGTAAATATTTCCATTTGTCACACCCTGTTTTCTTATAATAAAAAATGAAATTTAATCTCTCCTTTATTTACTTGCATTCATTATCTTTAATTGGCATTACCCACAACTCAAATATTGCTTTTACTATGTTATGAAACTACTATCATTATCGCTATCAACATTATTTATTTAGATTTTATTCGTACTATATTTTTCATATCAATAACAGTAAGAAAAACAGAAAAGATAGTAACTTTGTATGCTGTAATAATTATATCATCCTATAATCTGCTCTTCCTAATCTCAATTAAACGAACCTTTATTTGCATATTAATTATATCATTTATTAGAAATGAAAAACCGTCACCTTTACACACTTTTTTAAAAACCTTTATTTGCATACTTTTTCATGTATAATAATGAATTTAGAGGCATAAGAGTAATAAAAAAGTAAAAGAGCAATACTAAATATAGTGTTGCTCTTTTCTTATTTCTTTCACTTCTTCAAGAGATAGTCCTGTTTTTAATGAAATTGTTTCATCATCTAAAACATCTAATAATTTTTTTGCAATTTCTATTTTTTCTATTTTTGCTCCCTGTTCAATCCCTTTAACCATTCCTTTTTCTTCTGCATAGGCTAAAGCACTGATTTCATTTAATCTTGACTCTCTACGTTTTTCGTATCGTTCTCTTTCTTTACGATCTCCACTTAATCGAACCAATTCAGCCTTTGCCTCTTTTATTTCAATCTCAACTTTTTCTAATTCTTGCACCAACTCACTATCAGGCTGATTAATAAAATATAACCATGCTTCTAACTTGCTTTTTACATCTTCTACACGTTGAACATCTTTCATTTTCTTTAACTCAATAAAATGTAACTCCATCACATCCGTTAATTCTTCATTGGTACGACAATCCTTTAAACGATAAACACTATGAAAGTTAGAATGATTTAATAAATGAAAGTCCAGTAAATTAATACAAATCGTTCGTGATAGTTTCTGATAATTCTCTCCACTCTCTAGTTGTCCCTCATATAACTTGCTCCAATAATATAAACTACGCTTAATCATGTTGTATTCGTCTTTAAGTTGAATTTCAATATTAATATGCTCCCCTTTATTGGTGATTGCTTTCACATCTAATCGACTATATTTATCTTCTAAATGATTTTTTTCAATCGTTGTATCTTTTAACTCCACTGATTCAATCAGATCAATCGGATTTAAAACCGCATTTAAGAATGAAATCAACACATTAGGGTGCTTTTCATTTCCAAAGATACGTTTAAAAACAAAATCCATCTTTGGTGGTAATAACGCTACTGTCATAAGCTATCAAGCCTCTCTTCTTATTCATTTCTTTTATTATACTACGTTATGAATCATCTAACGTAAAATAGTCGTCAATTCAGTAAAATTAGAATTACTTCATCTAATGTTTACAAAAATATAAGCTTGATTGTACTTTAATTTTACACAATAAAAAAGTAAGACTAATTTCTAATCTTACTCATTTTTCAATTATTGTCCTATCAAATTATAAACCATAAGAAAAGAGCAAAACTACTCTCTAGTTTTGCTCTTTTCTTATTTCTTTCACTTCTTTAATAGATAATCCTGTTGACTTTGAAATTAGCTCATTATCTAATCCATTTTGAATTAATTTTTTTGCGATTTCTATTTTTTCGTTTTTTGCTCCTTGTTCAATTCCTTGTTTAATTCCTTGTTTAATTCCCTTTTCTTCTGCATATGACAAGGCACTAATTTCATTTAATCTTGATTCTCTACGTTTTTCGTATCTTTCTCTTTCTTTACGATCTCCACTTAATCGAATCAATTCAGCCTTTGCCTCTTTTATTTCAACCTCAACTTTTTCTAATTCTTGCACTAACTCACTATCTGGCTGATTAATAAAATATAACCATGCTTCTAACTTAGTCTTCACTTCTTCTACACGATTCACATCTTTCATTTTCTTCAACTCAATAAAGTGTAACTCCATCACATCTGTTAATTCTTCATTTGTTTCACAATCTTTCAAACGATAAACACTATGAAATTTATCATGATTTAATAAATTAAAGTCCAATAAATTAATACAGATCGTTCTTGATAGTTTCTGATAGTTTTCTCCATTTTCAAGTTGCCCTTCATATAACTTACTCCAATAATATAAGCTACGCTTAATCATGTTGTATTCATCTTTTAGCTGAATTTCAATATTAATATGTTCACCTTTATTAGTGATAGCTTTCACGTCTAATCGACTATATTTATCTTCTAAATGACTTTTCTCAATGGTCGTATCTTTCAACCTAACTGATTTAATCGGATCAACTGGATTTAAGACTGCATTTAAAAATGAAATCAACACATTCGGATGATTTTCATTCCCAAAAATACGTTTAAAAACAAAATCCATCTTGGGTGGTAATAACGCTACTGTCATAAGCTATCAAACCTCTCTTTTTATTCATTTCTTTTATTATACTACGTTATAAATCATCTAACGTAAAATAATCCTAGATTCAGTAAAATTAGAATCATTTCATCAGATAGTGTCTTTTTTTTCGCCTATTTTTAGTATTAGACGATTAACTCGTGATTTGATTATAACACACTTATATTATATGTAGCAATTTAACATTTTTTTAAAATATAATTTAATATACTTAATAATTATTTTTTTATGATTAAATGTATAAATTATCTATATATATTAATATTTTTTAGTTATATTTAAGCATCATTATTTAACGATTATATATAGCGATTTGATACATATTTAAAATATATCTTATAGTTATTTAATCATCATTTTTTATGGTTATATGTAGCGATTTGATACATATTTAAAATATATTTTATAGTTATTTAATCATCATTTTTTTATGGTTATATGTAGCGATTTGATACATGTTTCAAATTCATTTTATAGTTATTTAATCATCATTTTTTTGGTTATATATAATTTCAAC
>NZ_JAMQUS010000028.1:0-3206 GCF_025594995.1 Turicibacter sp. GALT-G1 | reverse complement strand
GTATACGGAACCGTACGTACGGTGGTGTGAGAGGACGATGATTAAATTAATTAATTATCTCCTACTCGATTCTATTTAAGTAAAAAAGTCATATGATTATTGTAAGGACATATAGGAGGGGGACATATAATGTTAAATGCCTTATTACCTTATATCGGGTGGATTGTGCTAGCAGCTGTAGCTATCATTATTTTATTGATGTTGTGGAAAAAGGCACCACAGGATAAAGCGATTGTTGTCACTGGATTAAAGCGTCGTGTGATTAGTGGGAGTGGAGGAATTGTCATTCCTTATCTTGAACAAACGTCACGTATTTCTTTAGAAAATATTAAGGTAGAGGTTAAAACACATGAATCATTAGATAGTAATGGGGTTCCAATTGATACAGATGGGGTCGCTATTATTAAAGTCAATTCGGATCCTAAAAGTGTTTTATTAGCCGTAGAGCAGTTTAACACGGGTCGTGAAAAAGAAACGATTAATGTCATTAAAGAAACGGTACAAGATGTATTAGAGGGAAAACTACGTGAAATTGTCTCTAAAATGACGATTGAGGAAATTTATAAAGATCGCGAAATGTTTGCAAATGAAGTGGAGAATGTTGCCAAGGCTGATCTCGATAAGATGGGGCTTGAGATTAAAACATTTACAATCCGTGACATTGATGATACCAAAGGATATTTAACAGCATTAGGAGCAAAACAAATTGCTGAAGTGAAGAAAAATGCAGCGATTGCTGAAGCAGAGGCTGAACGAGATCGTATGCAAAAAACATCAGAAGCAAAACGACTAGGGACTGAGGCACAATTAAAAGCTGAAACTGAGATTGCATTAGCAAAAAAAGAAAAAGAATTACGTGTCCAAGCTTATAAAGAAGAGGAGCAAAAAGCCCAAGCGAAAGCTGATTATGCTTATGAAGTGGAACAAAATATTGTGAAAAAGAGCGTCATTGAAGCATTAAAAAATACACAGTTATTTGAAGAGCAACGTCAAACGGAAATCGCGATGCAACAAGCAATCAAACAAGAAAAAGAACTTGAAGCAACTGTTAAAAAAGTTGCAGAGGCTCAAAAATATAAAGAACAACAAGAAGCGGATGCACAACGTTATGCTATCATCAAAAATGCAGAAGCGGAGGCAGAATCAATTCGAATTAAAGGTGCTGCTGAAGCAGAAGCGACTCGTGTAAAAGGTCAGGCACTTGCGGAAGCGATGAAAGCAGAGGCAGAGGCCATGCGTGAAAAAGCTGAAGCTTATAAACAATATGGAGAAGCAGCAATTGTACAGATGATTGTTGAGAAGTTACCTGATATTGCAAAAAATATCGCAGATCCATTATCGCAAACTGAGAAGATGGTCATCATTGATAATGGTGGGGGGCACGGAGCAGCCAAAGTGACTCAAAATGTAACTAAGATGATCTCAGAAGTTCCAGAGGTGGTAGAATCTTTAACAGGAATTAATTTAATTGATTTAATTTCTTCTTTACAAAAACCATCGACTAATGAAGATCAGATTGAAGAAAATAATCTGAACTAAAAGGAGCTAATATAGCTCCCTTTTTATGATGCAATGTCGATAGAACGATATCAAACGATATTTTTATCGAAATTCGCTCTGAATTATTGGATAATTTGAACGATTTAAACAGAATTGTGATATACTAAAATTATATAAAATATATATGGGATAGGGTTATTAATTCATGGAGCGTATGAAGTTGAAGAAAAAAATGATTAAATTTGGATCTCTTTTGGGATTGTTTATTATTACAATTGGAATAAGTCTAAGTAAGAACATGACGATTTTTGGACAAAGTCGTCAAGATTCAGTCGGAAAACAATTATACTCACAATCGTTCTATCAAACGAATGAGGTAGCAACTGTAGCACACTTAGATCAACTGGCTAAAGAAAAGCTTTTAGAAGAAGAACGTTTAGCCGAGGAAAAACGACAAGAGGAACGACTAGCACAACAACAGGCTAAGTTAGACTTGGAAAGTTCGTTTTATGAAAATGTTATAACAGTCTCAAATGGAGATTCAAAACTCGTATTAGTGAATAAAAATTATGCATTAGATTCAAGTTATGCTCCAAGTGACTTAGTGCTCCCAAATGTTTTGGCACTTGGGCATGAACAAAATAAAACTATTTATTTACGTGAAGAAGCATCACAACATCTTGAACAATTATTCAGTGCAGCAGAACAAGAAGCGGGATTAATCTTTTTAGCACGAAGTGGCTATCGTTCATACGAAACACAAGTTTCATTATATCAACGATATGTTGATCAAAATGGGCAAGAAGCTGCGGATCGTTTTAGTGCAAGAGCAGGTCATAGCGAGCATCAAACAGGTTTAGCGATTGATGTGACAGCTGATAGTGTCAATGGACAATTAACAACGGAATTTGGTAAAACAGCTGAGGGAATTTGGCTAAAAGACAATGCACATCGATTTGGCTATATTATTCGCTATTTAGAAGGGCGAGAATCTGAAACTGGATATCAGTATGAACCTTGGCATATTCGTTATGTTGGTGTTGAAGCTGCAACGGAAATTTATGAAAATAATTGGATTTTAGAACAATACTTAAATAAATAAAAGAGCTATTTTTTCATAGCTCTTTTATTTATGATTATTTAACTTCTGTATTACCCATTACTTTTGATGTATTATCTAGCTTAAGACTATCTTTAGCTTGTTGTGTTTTGAAGTAGATATTTCCATCAACTAATTCAAAGTTATTATATTCCACGTAAACATATCCTTTGAATGTTTCACCTTTGATGCGAGAGCCATCTTGTTTGAATGTAGCTTTAGTTAGGAGGCGTTAAAGTGTAAGAAGTAGTTTTAACATGATTTTCATCTTGGTTATATAAAGCCAGTAGACGTGGAACCACTTCATCACCTTTTTTAAATGCACCTTCAAAGACTAATTCACGATCAGTTTTTAAATCTTTAGTAATGATAACAATCCAGCTTTCTTTTACTACTTTATCAAGAGACTGATTAGTCATATTAGTATTTTTATGACTACAAGTACTAACTAAAGCTATTAATGTCAAAAGTGTTAGAATAGTTATTTTCTTTTTCATAACATAACTTTCCTATCATAAAGATGTTTACTTTATTAATTTAAACGTTAGTTATGAATTTATGAAGAATAAATGGCTCTTTGTCAACTAGTGTGGGTGAAGAAATTTTA